>SICC01000023.1 GCA_009694835.1 Patescibacteria group bacterium | reverse complement strand
CGACCTGACGGACGCAGCTTGGACGAAATCCGTCCGATTAACTGCGAAGTTGGCTTACTGCCGCGAACGCACGGTTCCGCTCTGTTCACCCGCGGTCAGAGCCAGGCTCTGAGCGTCGTCACACTCGGTACGCCGGGTGACGAGCAGATTATCGACACCATGTTGCTCGATACCACCAAGCGTTACATGCACCACTACAACTTCCCGCCGTACTCGACCGGTGAAAGCCGTCCGATGCGCAGTCCGGGCCGCCGAGAAATCGGTCACGGTGCCTTGGCCGAACGCGCCCTGATGCCGGTCATTCCAAGCAAGGACGACTTCCCGTACACCATGCGCGTTGTTTCTGAACTCTTGAGTTCGAACGGTTCTACCTCGATGGCCTCCGTCTGCGGATCGACCCTGTCACTGATGGACGCTGGTGTGCCGATCAAGAAACCGGTTTCTGGAATCGCTATGGGACTGATTACTGATAAGGAAAGCAATACCTTCAAGGTACTGACTGACTTGCAGGGTGCTGAGGACTTCGCGGGAGATATGGACTTCAAGGTTGCCGGTACCGCTGACGGTATCACGGCACTCCAGATGGACATGAAAGTGGTCGGTGTCCCATTCGAAGTGATGGAAACTGCCCTTGGTAAGGCTAAGGTCGCTCGTCTGTTCATTCTCGATAAGATTACGGAAGCCCTGGCGGCGCCGCGACCGGAATTGAATCCGCTCGCACCGCGCATCACCACCCTAAAGATCAAGCCGGAGCAAATCCGCGTCGTAATTGGACCAGGCGGTAAGGTCATCAACGAAATCATCGCCGAGACTGGCGTGTCCATCGACATCGATGACGACGGAACCGTGATGATCGGATCAACCGACGCTGATGGTGCCAAGAAAGCCATCGATTGGATTAACTCGCTGGTGGCGGAACCAGAAGTCGGCAAGGTCTATGACGGTAAAGTCGTGAAGATTATGCCGTTCGGTGCTTTCGTAGAATTCATGCCAGGCAAGGACGGAATGGTCCACGTTTCGCAGATTGCCGACCACCGGGTCGAAAACGTCGAGGATGAACTATCCGTCGGCCAGGAAGTAAAAGTTCAGCTGACCGAAGTCGACTCGCAGGGACGCAATAACCTGACCATGAAAATTGGCCAGGACGGATCCGGCAAGCCTTCCGGGAACGATCGTCCAAGCTAATTTTTAGCGAAACTGACAACGTTTTCCCCAAATCGAGCAGGATTGACTTGCGCCGGTAATCTGGCATAGTCTGTTCTGTTCAGAGGTTTTATGGAAGCAGGATCATCAGTAGAGCACCCACAGTTTTTTGGTTCAGCCAGAAGGCGTTTTCGACTAAGGGGTGAGCGAAAGCCTGTTCAACCGGAACCGGCAATAGAAGAATCGATTGATTTAGCTAAAGAACGAGCGGCCTTCCTGGAGTGGATGTCTGAATCCGACCGGCTTCATCGACGACTGTTCGACCGTATCGAGGAGAAACGCGGCGACCAGGACTGGGTCACCATCATTCACACCGAGACTGGTAAGCGTTTTCGTTTGGAAGAGGGCTATATGGGCTCTCTCGAAACTGCCGAAGTAGCGATTAACGGAGTTACTCGATTGGTAAAACCGACAATCCAAGCTCAGAAAACAGTTGTCGACGGTATGACCTACCTTGAGTTTCGCGGAATCGATTATTCGGCCGAATGGGATGGTGAACGTGAAGCCAGGAATCAAGAAGGTCCTTCGGAGATAATCAAGCCGGAAGAGATAGATTCGCTTATGAGCGTTCTTGAGAACTCGACGGTGTATGATGCTGGATCGAACGACCATATCTGAGGCACGTTTGCTACAATACGTCGGATGGTAAAATCAGCTTCCAAGAAAGCTCCAAGAAAGCCCGCACCCAAGGCAAAATCGGTTAAGCCAAAGCAGTGGCACATTCGCTACTGGCCAGCCTTAGTCGGTGGCGTGCTGCTTTTAGGGTTGGTAATCATCTTGTGGCAGCAGCTTGCCCAAGCCACCTTCAACGATCAGCTCATCAAGAAGCTACCGACTGACAGTTATCTGGCTGGTGTGGTTAAGCTCTCCACGTTAGACCCGAATAGTGCTAACCAGCTTTCGGCGAGCACTTCGGTTGAGCAACCCGAGACCAGTGGGCTGGTCGATTTACTCAAGCGTGACGGCGCCACCATGGACCAATTGCGCGATACGTTCGACGACCAAGTCGCTTTTGCCAAGTCGAAGCGCGGCAACGTCGCGATTCTGACGATTAAGGATACGGCGGCGTTCACTAAGCTCACTGATCAGATTAAGAAAGAAGCCACTGACGGCAAGACCCTCGAGCAGTTACAGAAGAGTGGCTCAAATGTAAAAGTCTGGCAGGGAACGTTACACAATCCCGATCGTACGGTCGCAGCCTACCAAAGCGGACGTGAATTCTACGTTGGCTCGACTCCAGAGATAGTAGCGGCCGCCAGTCAGGAATCGAACGGATTCTCGAGTCAGGAATTCTTTACGGACGTTTCCAAGCAACTGCCAGCCGGACGAGACGCGTATGTATTTATTAATGCCTCACAGATGCCGCAACCGCCAATCGTGGTTCCGCCAATGATCGGTGTTGGAATCTTGAATCATGACAATGAGCTGAAACTGGCAACCTACACGGCCGACACTCCAGTGGCTCATCGGCAATTACCACAAACGGATGGTTCATTGCTGCCGTCGGCTAAACTGGCTCAAGCGTCCGTCCAAGGTCAAAACGTCATGCAGTATTTGCAGCTACTCGAAGATCAACGCCAGGAATCAGACCTACCGAAAGTCATTGCGCTCCAAAACGGATTGTCGTCCATTGACCGCAAACTCGGGGCCAGTTTGGAAAACGATTATATTACGCAAGCGGGCGGGGCGTTTGTCTATGCACGGTATCGGGACGCGGTTGGCAAGAATCAGTGGTTTGGAGCCCTTCAGTTTAGTTCCGACAACGAGGCCGCAAACCGAGTGACCGATTTAACTAAGCGATTGCGCGAACGAATAACCGTTCCAGTCCGCCACGAAATCCTTCGAACCCTGCAAGACGGCACCCAATCCCGTGAAATTGTCTCGGAAGGCGCGGAAGCCTTAGAAATCGGGGATGTCTCAATTGAGGGCCACGCCGGCCAGCAAGCACTTTTCCCAAGTATCGGCAATGTCAGCTGGGCCGTGGATGGTCGGTACATGATTATGGGCAGCTCGGCTGAGGCCGCCGCTCGAATGGCTCAAACCATAGCGGGGCCCAAAGCTAAGACGGACGGTCATGGAGATTTGGCGGTGCAGGTGAAACTGAACGGAGCGACCGCTCTGACCACGACGTCAGATGGCCTGTTCGATTGGATTCTCTCCACTCGTCCGCAGTCTGGATCATTTACGTTGAACAAACAGACTGGCGTGCTGAACGGAACTGTGAAGTTTAATACGGGCGGTTCGTGAAACTACAAGTCGTCATTCCCGCGAAGGCGGGAATCAGTCTCAGGCGGATGATGATTCCGGGCCTCCGCTGCGCGTCGCCCGGAATGACAAAAAGGATTCCGGCGAACGCCGGAATGACAATCAAGTGAAGTTCGGTGCTCACTTTTCCGCATCCAAAGGGTTACCGGGTCTGATTGATCAAGCCGATGCAGTTAAAGCCGATGCTATTCAATTATTTGCTCGCAATCCTCGCGGTCGTGGCGAATCCAAAATAGAGCCAGAAGACGCCAAGGCCTTTCGCGATGAAATCAAGAAGCGAAAGTGGACAGTAGTGATTCACGCGCCGTACTACGTGAACATCGGTTCGGGAGTTGATCGTAACCGTCGGATCGCGGTGGAAGTGGCGGCGGCTGACTTGGAAAAGGCCGACTACATCGGTGCGGACTATGTAGTGGTTCATATGGGAACGCCCGGCGATGACCGAGAACTCAAAGACTGTACGCCGCTGGCAATCAAGGCCGTCAAAGACGTCCTGAAGAAAACGCCGAAGGTCAAAGCTCAACTGCTACTTGAAGTCGGGGCCGGACCTAACCGGGTCGGCGGGACGTTTGAACAACTGGCAGCCATCTTGAAGGGCGTGAAGTCACCTCGGGTTGGTGTTTGCTTGGACACAGCCCACGTGTATCTGGCCGGGTACGACATTCGTGGCAAGGGAATGAAAAAGGTTCTTGATGAATTCGATAAGAAAGTCGGACTAAAGCATCTGAAAGTCATTCACGTAAACGACACTCAATCCGAACTCGGCAGCGGTCACGACCGTCACTATCATTTGGGTAAGGGAACAGTCGGTCTGGAAACGTTCAAAACGTTGATGAAGGACAAGCGGCTCAAAGACAAAGTCTTCATCCTTGAGACACCAAAGGAAGATAAAGGTTCTGGAATCGGGGATAATCCCGACCTGGTTAATCTTAAGCTGCTAAAGAAATTCGCGGGCAAATAGCCCTACTTCTTGACGTTGGCCGAAATAACCGCTATACTCTCACTAATTAATAACGCGAGTAGAAACATTTCTACTCGATCTCAAAAACCCCTGGCCGCGAGGTCCTTCTTACGAAGACTTCCCAGCCCGCGAATCACACGCCTAGAGGCGTGCGCTCTCGCGTCGGGTCTACAGTTAATTGCGAACTCATTCTAAAAACTGCTTTCGAAACGAACCGCGCGTCAGCGCGGCGAGCGTTGTGTTTGGCGACGAAGGAGTAGCATCGCTACTTCGAGGAGCCAGGCGCAGCGCGCAGGCCGCTGTCGTGCGGTGTAGTCGAAATGAGGTTTTGGAATGAGTTCAACACTCGACCACATTGCTGACGAAATTCGTGCCCACAAAGGCTGTGGATTTGAGCCATGTGAACAGGCCACCAACCTGGTTCCGGGTGAAGGCAACCCCAAGGCCGACATCATGTTTATTGGTGAGGCTCCGGGCAAGAATGAAGATCTCCAGGGACGTCCCTTTGTAGGAGCGGCCGGAAAACTTCTCGACGAATTGATTGCATCAATCAACCTGAAACGCGAAGACGTGTTCATCGGAAATGTCGTGAAGGGCCGACCGCCCGGCAACCGAGACCCTAAACCGGAGGAGATTGCTCATTCTTGGCCGTGGCTTAAGGACCAGGTGGCCGCCATCCAGCCGAAGATTATTGTCTTGCTGGGACGTCACGCTATGGACTGGTTCTTGCCGGATCTCCGCATATCAGCTGACCACGGTAACGCTAAGCGCTATCGCGGTCAGGTGTATCTGCCGATGTATCACCCGGCGGCCGCGCTGTATAACGGCGGTCTGCGCCAGACCCTGTTCGACGACTTTGCCAAGATCCCGAAGTTGCTCGAGAAAGTGAAGAAGCTTCCGAAAGAAGAAGTCGTTATCGAACCGGCCTACGAAGCGAAGGAAGAGCCAGTTACAGCTCAGACTGAATCGACCACAAAACCAAAAGCTAAAGAAACCAAGAAGGCTGACCAAGCCACCCTATTTAATATTTAAACAACCACCGTCATTCTGGGGGCGCAAAGCGCCCGAAGAACCTAGATTGAAATCCAACAAGATCCTTCTCCCGCTGAAAGCGGGCTCAGGATGACGGAACAAAGGAAATCACATTTTATGAATCAACCACAATCAAATCAACCTAATCAATCTAACCAATCAAATCCGCGGCGAGGCCGCGGACCGTCATCCGGCAAACCTTCGCGCGGCAAGCCGCGATCAGGCGGTCGTCCGAACAATTCGGGCCGACCTGGCAATAAGAACCGTTCCGGAAACCGAAACCGATCAGGCGGCGGACGCGGACAGGGGCAACCAACCCTAACCGGCCAAGCTGCCAGGGTCGGTCCCTCACCCTTGGATAATCGGGATACCGGCATCTACTCTGGCGGTAAACTCCAGGAGAAACCGAAAGCCGTCCATGATGGCCCACCGAAACTACGAATCATCCCGCTCGGCGGACTCGATGAGATCGGCATGAACTGTATGGCCATCGAATACGGCCAAGACATCATCATCATCGACATTGGCTTGATGTTCCCGGATGAGACGATGCCGGGTGTCGACTACGCTATCCCGGACGTTTCGTATCTCGAAAAGAAGAAGGAAAACATCCGCGGCATCATCATCACGCACGGTCACCTTGACCACATCGGCGGGGCGCCGTATCTCTTGCCGAAACTTGGTTACCCTGACATCTACGCTACCCAATTGGCCGAGGCGTTGATACGGTCCAACTTAGAGGAGCACAAACTCGAGAAGCGTGTTCAGTTTCGCCAAATCACTTCGGACAGCAAACTCCGGCTCGGTATTTTCGATATCGAATTTTTCCACATCAGCCATAGCATTCCGGAGGGGAATGGCATTGCGATCCATACTCCTGTCGGAACCATTACCCACGCTATCGACTTCAAGCTCGACCGCGATCCGGTGGCCGACAAGCCACCGGAGTTCGATAAGATCAAGGCCATCGGGGAGCGCGGTGTGCTGCTGTCGATGCACGACTCGACCAATGTGGAACGGCCTGGCCGGACCACCTCGGAAGCCGAAATCGGCCGGAACTTGGCGGAACACGTCGGCAAGGCCAAAGGTCGGGTGATCATTTCGATGTTCGCGAGTTCAATCGCGCGGATCCAGGAATCGATTAACGCGGCGGAAAAGAGCCGCCGGAAGGTAGTACCGGTCGGTCGAAGTATGCTTCGGAACATCGACATCTGTCGCAAATTCGGCTACCTGAAGATCCCGAAAGGTATCATGGTCGACCGCCGGAAGACCAAAAGTTACACCGATAATCAGCTGCTGTTCGTGTGTACTGGCGCTCAGGCCGACGAATACTCCGCCCTCCAGCGGATGTCGACTGGGGAGAGTAAGGCCGTGAAGATTAAGCAGGGTGACACGGTAATCGTCTCGGCCTCGCAGATTCCTGGTAACGAGCGGGCGATTGGGACGATGATGGACGGCCTGTTTCGACAAGGTGCAGACGTCATCTACGCCAAAATCTTCGACATCCACACCTCCGGGCATGCTTACCAGGACGAACTGAAGGAAATGCTCCAGATGCTCAAACCCAAGCACTTCATCCCTATTCATGGCGAGTATCACAAGCGAGTGCTTCACGGGCGCCTGGCGGTTGGTGAAGGACTCGATCCGGCCAACATCCACCTGCCGGACAACGGCCGAGTAGTGGAGGTTAACCACAAAGGTGAGGTCGGAATCAGTAAAGAGCAGGCCGGTGGGAATCTCGTGCTTGTCGATGGACTCGGCGTCGGCGACGTGGGGCAAATTGTCCTCCGCGATCGGAAGCATATGGCCGAAGACGGCATGTTCGTCATCATCGCCACCGTCGAACGGAAGAGTGGTCGGCTGATCGGCAGCCCGGACATCATTTCGCGCGGGTTCATCTACTTACGGGAATCCGGAAAACTCTTGGACGATGTCAGGAAAGAGGTGAAACAGAAGTTTGGCGGTAACAAGAACAAGCCGGGTGACTGGGCCTTTCTGAAGAACAAGATCCGCGACGACGTTGGCGACTATCTGTTCAAGCAGACTGAGCGACGCCCGATGGTGCTGCCGGTCATTATTGAGGTTTAAGAAAATCGGTATCAGTAAGGTCGGCCAAGCGAATTGGTCGACCTTGTCCGTATACTGACTCTATGCAGTCAGAGATTCGCAATTTTTGTATCATCGCCCACATCGACCACGGTAAGTCGACGTTGGCCGACCGAATGCTGGAAGTGACCGGTACGGTGGCTGGTCGTGACATGAAGGCCCAAGTGCTCGATCAGATGGATATTGAGCAGGAACGTGGCATCACCATCAAGCTCCAACCGGTGACAATGAAGTGGAATGATCTGACTCTGAATCTAATTGATACACCAGGTCACGCCGACTTCGGCTACGAGGTATCTCGGACGTTAGCAGCCTGCGAAGGGGCTATTCTACTGGTTGATTCGACGCAAGGTGTCCAAGCCCAAACCATTGCCAACGTGGAGATGGCCAAAGAACATGGTTTGAAGATTATTCCGGTGGCGGGAAAGACCGACTTGCCGGCCTCTGACGTAGTCGCGACGTCCACGGAAATCGAGGAAATTCTTGGCATTTCGAAGGATGAAGTTCTGACCGCCTCTGGAAAGACCGGTGACGGTGTGAAAGAGGTTCTCGATGCCATCATCGAACGCATTCCAGCGCCATCAGGTGATCCGAAAGGAAAGCTGCGTGCACTCGTTTTCGACTCGCGCTTCGATTCCTACCGCGGTGTGGTAGCTTCAGTTCGAATCGTTGATGGATCGCTGGAAGGTCGCAAACAAATCCGGTTGATGGCCAGCAATAAAAAGTCGGAAGCCAGCGAAGTCGGGACGTTCACTCCGGAACTGAAAGCATCCAAGGAATTAGCTGC
>SICC01000002.1 GCA_009694835.1 Patescibacteria group bacterium | reverse complement strand
TAAGTCTGTCATTCCCGCGAAGGCGGGAATCAGTTGCACCCCGAGACTGATCCTCGGGTCAAGCCCGAGGATGACGTTGGGGTAGTCATTACTCGATTTCACTCGTGATGAAAATAACGCCACAACCACGGGCAGGGATTGACTTTTACCCCCCCCATGGTAAGCTGCTCTAATTCCTAAAACCAACACATCAAATAAACATGAAGTTCAAAAACGCATCTAAAGTTCTCGTCGCCGGAGTGATGGCTTTAGGCGTTACCGTGGCTATTAGTACGTTTGCGAGTGACGGTAGTTCTCACAAACCTCATTTCAGAGTCGCTGCATATCAAAATATTCAGGCTAACGGGAAGCAAAACGATCAGGCAATGCCAAAAACGGTCTTTAACTACGTCTGTGCAAAAAACAACAAAATCATTGACGGCTATAGGTATGACGTTACTGCGCCGAACGGTCAAATTACTCGTAACGGTGTTAACGGTGCAATCTGTAAGGTTTATTTACCGAGCGTTAACGGGCAGGGATTTAATGTCAATTTCAAAAATTATTACCTCGATCCTAGTACACCCCGCACCCAGTACGTCTGCGTCAAGGAAAACGGAAACCCTTCGGCTACCTTTACTCTCCATAAACTAAATTCGGGGCAAGAACGACCGAAAAATGCCGGGGACTATAAAAGCGAGGCTAAGGATTCGAGTTGCGGAAAAGAGCTAGGAAAACGAAAAAGGGACAGGGAAAAAGTTGATCAGGTTCCGCAAGGCGACCTCTCGAACGGACCGATTTACACCACTCCAATCAAATAAACAGAAGCAGTCAATCCATCATGTAATAGCTTTCGGAGAGCCTAACTCGGAAGGCTATTCAGCTTTCCGAATCAAGTGTGGTAAACCCGACCCGAAGCAAGCGCCTAAGAAGACTACGAAGAATGGGAAAGCGACCAAACCTTCCGTCAAACCGAACGGCTCGATTCGTGTCGGGCAGCCGGTTCCCTACCGCTCGTTCAGTTTGACCTTGATCTTCTTCTCGTCCCGGCCGCGTTGCACGGTAACTTCAACCTCGTCACCTGGAGCGTGACTACCAATCAGGCCAGTCAGTGAGTGTGAAGCGTCCACCGAGGTACCATTCACGGCCGTGATGATATCAGCCGTTTTCAACCCAGCGCTCGAGGCCGGCGAACTCGGGATGACCTGAATCACTAAGGCCCCATTGGTAGCTGGTAGGTTTTGGAGTTTAGCCGAACCTTCCGTAACCGTTTGGGTTTGGACGCCTAATGAGGCGCGGACGATTTTGCCACTTTTCTGATAGCTGTCGACGGCCTGCTTGAGCAAGTTAACTGGAATCGCAAAGCCAATACCCTGTGATCCGCCAGCCACAGCCGTATTCATGCCAACGACCTGGGCGTTCAGGGCGGTTAGTGGACCACCGGAGTTTCCTGGATTAATGGCCGCATCGGTTTGAATGAGGTTTTCGTAGACGGTGTTTTGATCGACCTGGATGGTGCGTTGCTTAGCACTGATGACGCCAGTGGTGACGGTGTTCTCAAACTCACCCAAGGCGTTACCAATGGCCACCACCTCTTGGCCGACCTGGATACTATCCGAATTACCTAAGTCGACGACGGGCAAGTTCTTGGCATCGATTCGAATCAGGGCGAAGTCGAAGACAGGATCGACGGCGACTACTTTAGCCGGATAGGGCTTGCCGTCACTGGCTACCACCGTCAGCTCGCGGGCGTCCTGAACGACGTGCTTGTTGGTGCCAATCAGCCCGTCGTTGGTGATGATGAATCCAGTACCGCCACCTTTTTGATCGACTGGTCCGAAGTAGGAGGTGGCGGTGCTGGTAGTGTTGATGGAGACAACCGCCGGCGAAACCTTCTTGACCGTATCGATGACGCTGCTGTTGTCTTGCGGGGTAACCGTTTGATTATTTGTCTGCCCGGTGGACTGGTTTTCGTGACCCGCTAGCTTGCCGCCAATGACTCCGGACGACAATCCGACGATTAAACTAATAATGCCGGCGATGGTCAACCAGCGACAGCCGAACGAAGGCGGTTGGACACCCGGTCGGTGAGATAACGGTGAAGCCTCAGTCATTGGGCAGTTTGGTTTCCGGAGTTCTTGATGTAGTCACTCCCGATAACGATGGCCATATCGACGTCAGTGCGCTGGCCAGGTTGTTTGATGACCTGGGCGTTGTATCGCTTGGCTAAGAACTCGACTGACTTTGACTTTTGTCCATTAGAGTAATCGTAGACCACTGTCTGCTGCGCCGTGCTGGGAGCGTTGGTGACACTAGTAACGCTAAAGCCATCGCCGGTCAATAAGTCGGACTCTGACTTAGCGAGGCCACTCTGGCCGCTGGCATTCTGGATTTCGACCTTTGGCTGTTCTTGACGGACACCGGAATCAGACAGCAGTTGCGCGACGAACTGTTGAATTTCGGAGTAGTCCCCGCTTCGCGGCAGGAGGATGTAGGCTCCGCCCGGACCGACGCTGTCGTAGAGCAGTCCACTATCCATACCGTCGACGACCTTCGAGGTTACCTTATCGCTTGGAATATCCCGGACGATTTCGGCCAACCGCTGGGCCTCGCCCAGCGAAAGGTCGGTTTTGACGTGGTCGCCAAGGATATCAATTAAATGACTAATTTTGGCTGGGTTGGTGAGGTACTGAACTGACAAGGCTTTGTCGCGAGCGGCCACCAGGACTTGCTGTTGGCGTTTACTGCGGTCAAAGTCGCTGGTGGTCTCACGAGAGCGGGCGTACTCAAGGGCGAGTTCGCCAGCCATGTGCTGTTGGCCTGGTTTAACGTTGACGATTTGGTAGCTGTAGCCAAGCGGATAGTACGGATCGTACAGTCCTGGCTCGGGCACATTGATGTCGACGCCATTCATCGAATCAATCACCTGCTTAAACCCGTCGAAGTCCGCCCGAATAAAGTACTGTACCTTTTGGCCGGTAATGTCCGAGACTTTCTGCTCCAACAGAGCCGGCCCGCCGCCCTCGGTGCCGTTATCTTCACCAATCGAATGGACTTCATTAATTTTCACCTTCTGGTATGAATCAGGAACTTGAACATATAAGTCACGCGGAATCGAGACCATCGCTACCGACTTATCTTTCGGTGAAATACTGACGAGCTGGATGGTGTCGGCCAGGTTTGGTCCATCGTGGCCAGCTCCCCCGATACCAATCAGCAGAATATTAATCCGTCCGTCGGCGTCTTTCAGTTTTTTACCCTTCAGGAGCAGTGAACCGCCGGTGACGTTAGCGGTGAAAATCTTGTCGCTGGCTGAGGCGATTTTGTAGGTGAACCACCCAGAGCTCACAAAGGCCAAGGTAAAAATCAGTAATAGGGGTAGTTTCCACCAATGACGCCGTCCCGTAGACGGCTTTTTGCCCCCCGACTTCTGTGGGCGGGACCGATTGGTGGGGGCTGGTTTGTCCTGTTCGGGTTGTTCAGATTTGGCGAGTCGGACCACGGGTTTCCTCCAGATTCTAACTATACCGGCTCTAGCCCCTAGACTCTAGAACTCATGCAAACACCTCCGTGCCTGGCGAGGAATTGTCAAGCGGTGCGAGACGTGCGAACAACGACGCAGGAGTAGCAGCGCTACTTCAAGGAGTTGTGAGTGCGGCGCAGCCCGATTGGCAAGGTCGTAGCGGTGCGGAGGTGTCAAATGAGTTCTGGTCTAAGTACACTAGTTCCGTATGGCTAAAGATCAAAAGCAAACACCACCGCCAATTCGCCGTAAATCAAGCGATTTTGACCCGACCCTGAATCCCGATTTTGCGACAGTCCCAGCTGAGGCTGAGCAGCCTTCAAGTTCGGAACGGGCTCTGCACGCCTTGTGGGAAATCGCCAAGACTGTGGCATTCATTATTATCGCCGCGGTGATTATCCGGGCCTTTTTACTGCAGCCGTTCTTCGTCCAGGGTGAAAGCATGGAATCGAACTTTCATGATGGTAATTATCTTTTGGTTAATCAACTTTCCTACAAGTTGGGCAAGCCGGAGCGCGGTGACGTCGTAGTATTCAAAGCCCCGCCGGAACCGGACACCAACTTCATTAAGCGGATTATTGGCCTACCGGGAGAAACCGTTGAGTTACGCAATAACCAGGTCATTATCTTTAACGCTGAGCATCGTGACGGGGTGACGCTGGATGAATCGTATGAGCCGGCTGGCGTGAAGACACTTCCGGAAATCAGTCAGACTAAATGGGAGCTGGGGCCGGATCAGTACTTTGTTTTAGGGGATAACCGTGAACCAGAAAAAAGTTCAGACTCACGAGCCTGGGGTATTTTGCCAAAAGATAATCTGATCGGCAAGGCTTGGATCCGCGTCTACCCGTTAGCCGAGGTAGGTGTGGTAAAACATGAACGGTATCCCGACTTATCGTTCAGCGGCGCGACCCTACTAGCGCAGCCGTAAACTCAGCCGCCGTCTTTGCCGGCTAGTCGTTTGACGAGCTGCTCTAGCTGTTCGCCGGAGTGATAGCGAATGGTTAGAGCGCCCTTCTCGTTGCTTCCCTGCCGATCAATCTTCAGTCCAAGGTCGAGTTCGAGTTGGTGCAACCAGCTCGGTTTTTCTGTAACTATTTTAGGGGCACGAATGGTGGTCCCCCACGATTCGGCCTGTCGAACCGTCAAGTTCTTTTCTTTAATCGCTCGGAAGAGCTGCTCACGCATCTGACCCTCTTGTGAAAGCAGGGCTTGAGCATGACCCGTCGTAATTTCTTGCTGTTCTAATGCGGCCTGCATTTCGGCGGATAAGTTGAGTAAGCGAACCATTTGAGCGATTCGAGAACGGCTTTTTCCTAATCGCTTAGCCAAAGCTTCTTGGGTTTCGTGACCAGTTTCCATCAGCCGGGTATAGGCTTTAGCCTCTTCAATTGGTGAAAGGTCGGAACGCTGGAGGTTTTCAATTAAGGCTAATTCAAAATAACGTTGCTCGTCCGCACTGCGGATAACCACCGGAACATTTGAAAGTCCGGCTAACTTGGCGGCTCGCCAGCGACGTTCGCCGGCGATCAGCTGATGTTTTCCCTGCTGACTTTCAGTGACAACCAACGGTTGGAGTAATCCGTGTTGGCGAATTGAGTGGGCTAACTCTAGTAATTCTCGTTCCGGAAACCGACCCCGGGGCTGGTCGGGCATCGGCTCGATGGCGGCAATCGCTACTTCCGTAACGGCGTCGTCTTCGGTGTCCGGCAATAGGGCGTCAAGCCCTCTGCCAAGCCCGCTGTTCTGCTCTAACATGTACCTCCTCGGCTACTGTTTTATACGCGTTGCCCCCTCGGCTTAACCGGGCGAATACTGAGACTGGCTTACCAAAGCTGGGAGCTTCGGCTAACCGCACACTTCGCGGGATGACGGCTTGGAACGTCCGGTCAGGGAAATGCCGACGGACATCGGCTTCGACCTGCTGAGCCAACTTCAAACGCCGGTCATACATGGTTAACAATACCCCAAGCAGCTCTAAATCTGGGTTCAAGCTGCGTTTCACTTTCTTCAGGGTGTCTGACAATCGTGATAAACCCTCGAGAGCGTAGTATTCGCATTGGACCGGGATAATCACGTGGCGAGCTGCCACCATACCGTTAATCGACAAAAAGCCGAGACTCGGCGGACAGTCGATGATGATATAGCGGTAGTGAGTATTGTTCAGTTTTCGAGCTAACCGCACGTAGCGCCCCTCGGCTTGAGACAGCTCCACCTCAGCACCGGCTAAATGTTCATTAGCAGCCAAGACGTCAAGATTATTAACACTGGTTGATTGGGTCAGCTCGCGGAGCGGCGTATCACTCATCAACAGTTCATACGTTCCTCGGGTACGATCTTTGGCCCCCACACCACTTGAGGCGTTACCTTGCGGATCAGCGTCAATTAACAAGGTCGGATGACCAGCCAAGGCTAGTTCGGCGGCAACATTAATCGCCGAAGTCGTCTTGCCGACTCCCCCTTTTTGGTTGGTAAACGCGATGACGGACATAGTATTTGTTTCCTCGGAGTTAGTGGCCGAGTATGGATTTATTCTACCTGAGCCGCGCTTAAGCGGAAATCTTGTCGATTTTGATTCGGGTCAGCCCTTGGCGATGACCAGTCTTCTTGCGGTACTTCTTCTTCGGTCGGAACTTGAAGACGATTAACTTCGGGCCTTTTTCCGGACCGACTACACTAGCCTTAACGGTTTTGCCGTCAGTCAGGGACTTAAACGAGACCGTCTTCTCTTCCGTCAGCTTTTCAACCAACACCTCATCGCCTTCGTGAACGAGGTACTGTTTGCCGCCCGTCTTGATGACGGCGTTGGTCGCGTCTTTGGTAGAAGTTGCCATACCTGACTAGGGTACCGAAAAAAACGCTATTAGTCAGCCAAGAACAGGATTAGAGGCCAATCGCCCCTTGTCTCGGCGTGAGGCGATACTCTGCAGAATACCCACGGCGAACAGTAACATCAGCACCGAACTGCCGCCGTAACTGACAAACGGCAGCGGGATACCAGTGACGGGCATAATGCCCATGTTCATACCGGCGTTAATCAAAGTTTGGAAGAGGATGACGACCATGATGCCCATAGCCAGTTCAAACCCGTAGAAATCTTTGGCGCCACGAGCAATCAAGAGGGCTCGCCAGGCCACCGTTAAGAGTAAGAGGATCAGTAGCACAGCACCCACAAATCCCAGTTCTTCGGCTACCACCGCAAAAATAAAGTCGGTGTGTTGGACGGGCAAGAAGTTCAGTTGTGACTGGGTTCCCTGCCCTAAGGTGCGCCCCCACATCCCGCCAGAACCAACCGCAATCTGCGCTTGCTTGACGTTGTAGCCCGCACCGAGCGGGTCATTGGCTGGGTTAATAAAGGTCAGTAATCGATTTTTCTGGTAGTCGTGGAAAATGAAAAACCAGAAAATTGGCAGGGCTGCGGTGGCGGCGGCAACTCCCCAGGCAAAGAAGCGTTTCGGGACACCGGCCGCAATGGCCATGCCGGCCCAGGTGGCCAAAATCACCATGGCGGTTCCGAGGTCGGGCTGTGAGGCCACCAAAACGACCGGAACTAAGGTATACGCCAGAGACTTAAAAAACGTTCGTGGAGTATCAAGCGTCTTCTGATGATCAGCAAAAATCTTGGCCAGCACAATGACCATCACAATCTTTACAAACTCCGAGGGCTGGAACTGGAAAAACCCCAGATCAATCCAACGGGTGGCGCCAAGTGCTGATGACCCAATCACCTTCACCAACAAAAGTGATATGAGCGATAGCGCATAGAGCGTTCCGGCCATGCGGCGAAAGACGCGGTAGTCGGTCACGCCAAATACCACGACGAGTCCGAAGCCGACTAAGGCAAACAAGGTCTGTTGGATAGCATCCGAGGCTCCGCCGGAATCAGAGAAAGTCGTAGCGTAAATTACCGCTACGCTGAAGGTCAGCAGAATTGCCACGGCAATCATTAGTATCCAATCGAAATGTCGGATTCGTTCGTTCATGTAACTAGGAGATTTTGCTCAAGGAAATCGACACAGTCTTGTCATCAATCTGCACTGACTTTGTATTGTCACCCGCACTCGAGGCTTGCTCAAGCGACTGAGCGAGAATCTCCGTCGCAATCAAGTCGTGATGGGCATCGAGCATTCGCTCCAAATCGGGATTGTCTGTTTCGGCGGTAGCGGTAATCCGATCAGACACATCCAGGCCAGATGACTTTCGCAATTCTTGGAAGGCTCGAATCAATTCGCGGGCGCGGCCTTCATCGACTAAGTCTTCGTTTAAGTCGGGATTGATAGCGACCACCACGTCAGCGGAACTTTCGACAACCAAGTCACCAACCGGAGCCCAGGTCACTCGAACCGCATCCTCGGGAAGTTCGCGACCTCGAACAAAGACCTTCTGGCCTTTTCGCTGAACCTTTCCGGCCTTAATCTCCTCGATCACCTGCTGGGCTTCGCGGCCAAACAGCGGTCCCACTTCTGACGGGACGGGCTGAATAACTTCTTTGACGAAACCAGACTCTTTGGTAATGAACGCGAGCTTCTTTACGTTCAATTCATCAGAGACTAATTGAACAATAGATTTATTCTTAACGATACCTGACTTGATTCGATCTACCACGGTAGCTTCTGCCACTGGTTGGCGAACTTTGATGCCGGCTTGGGTCCGAGCGGCCAATCCGAGCCGGACCACTTGGCGCGCCACTGACATCTGTCGCTCTAAGTCTGAATCGACTTTAGATCCAGTAGCCGTCGGCCATTCCGCCAAGTGAACACTCTTCCCTGTCAGCTCACGGTAGAGGTGATCGGTGATAAACGGCGTAATGGGCGCTGCTAGCCGGGTAAACGTCGTCAGGACGGTGTAGAGCGTGGCGTAGGCCTGTTCCTTGTCAGTGTCGCTGTCCGATTTCCAGAAGCGCCGGCGACTACGGCGGACGTACCAGTTTGAAAGTTCATCGAGGAAGCTCATCAGGCCGCGGCTGGCGGTCATCAAGTCATTCTGCTCGAGAGCCTCGGTAGTTTCCTTGGTCAGCGAGTTGAGCCGTGAGGTAACCCATTGGTCGAGCACATTCGTTTGTCGCGATGGTTTAGTTGGCGGGCTCCATTCGTCGACCGCGGCGTAGGTCGTGAAGAACGAGTAGACGTTGTAGAGCGTCGAAACAAAGTTGCGTTGAATTTCCTCAAGCCCCTTCTCGCGGAACCGAAGATCGTCACCGCGTACCACTGGAGATGAAAGGATGTAGAGCCGCAGAGCATCCGCCCCGTATTTATCCAAGACCTTGTCCGGATCGGGGTAGTTTTGTTTACTCTTTGACATCTTCTGCCCATCTTCGGCGACGATGATACCGGTTGAGACGACGTTCTTAAACGTTGGCGAGTCAAAGAGTGCCACGCCGAGCACGTGGAGGGTGTAGAACCAACCACGGGTTTGATCTAAGGCTTCGGCAATGAAGTCGGCCGGAAAGGACTCTTCAAATTCTTTTTTATGCTGGAACGGGTAATGTTCTTTGGCGTACGGCATGCTACCTGACTCAAACCAGCAATCGAGGACATCCTCAATGCGGGTCGCCTTCCCATTACACTCCGGGCAGTCGAAGGTAATCTTGTCGACGTACTGCTTATGAAGGTCCTTTGGCCGTTTGCCGGACAGTTTTTCGAGTTCATCGAGTGAACCAATAACGGTTAGATGACCGTCTGGGCAGCGCCAAATTGGCAGCGGGTTGCCCCAAAATCGATTACGAGAAATTGACCAGTCACGGGCAGCCTCTAACCATTTACCAAACCGACCGTCTTTTACGCTTTCGGGTAGCCACGTGATCTGCTCGTTAGTCCGCAACAATTCTGGTTTGATGTTCGCTACGGCTACGAACCAGGATTTAGTGGCAAAGTTAAGCAGCGGAGTTTCACACCGCCAGCAATGCGGATAGCTGTGGCGGATGGTCTCGGATCGGAGCAGCCGTTTCGACTTCTTCAGGTCGGCGATAATCTGCTGATTAGCGTCCAGAGCCTGGAGGCCGCGATAGCGCGGCACCTCGTTGGTTATCGTTCCAGTGATGTCGATGTGCTGAATGAAGGCAGCCTGCTCGCGTTTTCCGATCTCCATATCCTCTTCCCCGAAGGCTGGAGCCACGTGCAGGATGCCGGTGCCCTCATCAGCATTGACGGCATCGGCGGCTACGACTTCATAACTAGTCCCGGTGAGGTTTCGCTTGGGGAATGGGGGTTCGTACTGCTGACCAATGAGCTCTTCGGCTCGTAAGGTTCGTCGCAACGTATAGTCATTATTTGGGAAGACGGCCGCGAGCCGTGACTCTGCGAGCACTAATCGCTGGCCGTCGTGTTCAACTTCCACGTACGTCAGGTGCTTATTAACGGCCGCCAAGACGTTTCCCGGAAGCGTCCACGGGGTCGTCGTCCAAATAAGCAGTGAAACGTCTTGATCGTGACGCAGCGGTAGTTTGACGTAGACGGCGGGGTCATCTCGATCGGCATAGCCTTGGAGCACCTCAAAATTGGAAAGTGGTGTAGCGCAGCGCGGGCAGATGTGCATGCTCTGGCGACCTTCATAGAGAAGTCCCTTTTCCCAGAGTTGCTTGATCACCCACCAAACCGATTCCATATAATCCGGATCCATCGTTTTGTAGTCGTTATCCATATCGACCCACCGGCCAATTCGTTCGGTAATTGCTCGCCATTCGCCGGCGTAACGCAGGACAATAGCACGACAGGCGTCGTTGAATTTGCCGACACCCATTTCGAGGATCTCTTGACGATTCTTAATTCCCAGCTCTTTTTCTAAGCCATATTCAACTGGCAAGCCATGACAGTCCCACCCAAAGCGACGTTCAACATACCGACCCTGCATAGTCCGGAACCGAGGGATCGTATCCTTGATGATGCCTTGCATCAAGTTTCCGTAGTGGGGTAAACCGGTCGCAAACGGTGGCCCATCGTAGAACGTAAAGCGTTTCCCTTTCTTAGTCTGCTTGAGACTTTGTTCAAACGTCCCTTCCTTTTTCCAAAGTTTCAAGACATCTTGTTCCAGCTTCGGGAACGAGACGTTAGTTTTCGGAGCAATAATCGTGATTTTCTTAGGCATAGCAAATCGAGTGGTTCGAGGGCCCCGTTCTATCAGGGCGGTACCACCTCGATTCCCCGGTGACGGGGCGCTTACTCAGGCTGTAACGGGCCGTCCCGGTCGGCTCTACTCTCCTGAGGGAATCAGGATTTCTGCCGACAGCATCCCTGGTGATGACAGGTCTAACGCTTCTTCTTTAGTAGCGTAGCTAACCTGCGGCGCCGCTTCAATGCGGGCTCGTTCGGTTCTAAGGCTACCCACTCCCCGCGATCGATCTGGGAGTTGGAAATGACGTGCAGTTTCCCCTTCGAATCCCGAATCTTGGTCTTGCGTAAGTCGAGCGTCTCGATGGTGCCCTCCGTCTGTTTGTCCCCGGCCACGACCTTGGCTCCGGGTTGATAAAACCGATCGCTGGCCAGCGACAAGCCGGCGATGACGTCCTGGACCATCGGTCCGAGCCCTGGGGCTAGGAAGATCGCCACGATCACTGACGAGCCGGTCACGGCCACCAGCAGGCTGTTCAGACCCAGCGTCTGGACTATCACCAGGAAGAGAATCAACCAGAGGAAGACTCGGATCAGCGAGAACAGGATCCGCTTCAAGCCGATTGGCAGATTCGAGACCCGGAACAGGTAGCGCAGGATTGCTATGGTCACCTCGACCACGATGAATCCGACCACTAAGGTCACTAAGACGTCCGGCCCCCGGTCGGCGGCGTGGTTCCAAATCTGATCCAGTTTGTCCGGTAAGTTGTTCATACGTTTCGGTCTGCTCCATACTGGCTTCTATCCTAGCGGGTTCCTCGGCTTCGGGGAATTCCCAGAGGACAATGTCTCGCGATGAGTTTTCTTTAATTACAGATAATTCTGTGCCAAGCTCTGGAGTACTTGGATCGTAATCAAGGCCAGAATCGGGCTGAAGTCGAGCCCCGCCACCGAGGGAAGAATCATCTGAAACGGTTTCAGAATCGGATCCGTCACCTCCAACAAGAACCTCCCAATCGGACTGGTCGGGTTCGGTCGCAGCCAACTCATGATCACCCGGACGATGATTAGTAGCTGGAGGGTTATCGCCAGCAGATCGATGAAGTTCAATAGGAGGTGGTTGTTCATAATCAGTTTCTTCCGGTTGAGGTGATTTGGTATCGCTAGTATCTTCGCGTGGTTCTGGCTTGGTGACAATGGGCGACTGCTCGACGTCGGCAATTCGATCCGCCCGGTCCAAAAGTTCTGGAGGTGGAAACTGCTTGCTGGCCAATCCCCGTTCTAAAAGAATGCGCTCTTGGATTGAAGCGCGATCAGCCCGAAGCCTGAGTAAACGCGATGTTATCGGTCCCCAGTCAAGCAACGGCTGTTCCCCCTGACCAACTGGTATTTCCTCACGCTCTAAAGAAAATTCATCCACATTATGAACAGTTTTTCGTTCATCAGTCTTGTCTTCACGGCCAGAAGTTACTCCGCGTGTTGCTGCCATCGTAACAGGCGTTCGAGCTCGTTCCGGTTGAGTGAGTCTTGCTTGTCCACCACTTAGTCGTTCAGGTTCTTCATCTTCGGTGGCCCTTCGGAAGCGCGATTCAATCGTGGCGCGAGTCGTCGACACATCCCCAGAAAGCCAAGCTTCGACGTCGGCTGCAAAGTTCCCGTCGTAGTAGATACCTGGTTCGCTCATCCGATTCGAATATTCCGACTCAATTTCTGACCGTCGTCGGTCGAAGTGTTCGAGATCACTGAGGGTAAATGCCTCCGGGTTCGGCTCGATCTGAGTTAAACGATCGACGGACGGCAGCATGTACGAGCGAAGCTCAGGAGAGATACCAGGGTGCGTCTCGATGACGGCTCGAACTGATTCCTTGAATTCATCGAGTGATAGCCCGGTTTCTATTCTGGTGAGTGTTTCTGGTGGTGTCATGGTTTTTGATTAAAAAAATACCCCTATCCAGGAGTAATCCCTGGACCTATCGACCGTAGGTCGGGTGAAGTAATGCGGAACGTCGGTGCTCTGACTTATCCGTTATCTTTTGCCGTTTCTGACGTCTACAAAAGGTGACGGAATCACAGTGGCGGGACCGCGGCTGATTCTCACAGCGCTTTCCCGGCGTTCGTACATAAAGAGGTTTGTTAAGTGCTGGTATCAGCCACAGGCGACTATTTAATATCAGCCACAGGCTGAATATCCACAGGAGTGGCAGACCTTACAACCCGAGGCAAACTCGAGCGGCCCACCGCAATCCGGGCAGATCCCGGCCAACTTACTAGTGGAGTCCATCGAGATAGCGTGCGGCTGTTGGGTGGCGGCAGCTTCAGCGGCCTTGGCATCAGCTTCGGCGGCTTGGGAAGCCGCATCGACTGGCAACTCGGCCTTGACTGGCTCGGACACTGATAAGTCGAGTTTCGGGTACAGGTAGTCTTCCATGGCCTTACCGACGGCGTCAGCCACACTGCTGACTCGGTTGTCACCGAATCCGAACGGTTGATCGGTAATGCCCCGGAGCTCCTTAATGATCGCTCGCGGCGAAACACCGGCGCGCAGACTGGTCGAAATTAATCGAGTAATCGCTTCGGTCATCGAGGCCCCGAGTCCGCCAGCCTTACCAAGGGTGGCAAAGACTTCAATCAGGTTACCTTGCGTATCGACGTTCATAGTGACGTACATCTTGCCGT
The DNA here is from genome assembly GCA_009694835.1 of Patescibacteria group bacterium. GTDB lineage: Bacteria > Patescibacteriota > SICC01 > SICC01 > SICC01 > SICC01. The sequence continues at coordinate 29,572 of SICC01000002.1, read as the reverse complement.
AGGCCGTCACCATCCGGACCGTCTTCCCTTCCAGGACTTGTGGTCGTGGAGCCGGGGTTGGTGAAGCTTGCGGGGTAACCACAGCGACTGGTTCCTCTGCCTTCTTCTCGCCTTCCTTCGGAATATGCTCCAGGACACCCTCTCGTGAGCCGTCTCGCATGTAGGTTACGCCCTTGAGTCCCATGTCGTAGGCCGCTTCGTAGAGCTCACGGACGTCTTCGACGGTGTGGTCATTTGGAGCGTTGACGGTTTTAGAAATCGAGCTGTCAGTGTAATCCTGGATCTTGGCCTGAACTTTGACGTGTTCGAGCGGGGTCAAATCATTAGCGCTGACGAAGAAGTCCGGAACTTCCTCGTCTGGGTGCTCATCAATCCAGGTCTTGTAGAGCTCATGGTACAGAATGTGCTCACCGGTGCGATCCTTGCGCTTCATGGCGAAGTCGTAGACCGGCTCAATGCCCGAGCTGGCACCGGAGACCAAGGAGGTCGTGCCGGTTGGAGCCTGGGTTAAGAGGACAGCGTTTCGGATGCCATACTTGCTGATCTTCTCGCGGACCGCCTTTGGTAGTTGCTTGATGAAATGACCTTTCAAGTACTTGGAGCGATCAAACATCGGGAACGGTGACTTCTCTTTAGCGATTTCGGCGGATTCATCGTAGGCCGCATCGCGGATGGTCTTGTAAATCTTTTCAATGACCGGCAATGATTCTTCCGAACCGTAACGAACTTCCATCTTAATCAGTGCGTCACCGAGTCCCATCGTACCGAGGCCGGTGCGGCGGGTGCCCATCTGCTGCTTCTCGTTCTCTTCGAAGAAGTAGTAGTTGGCGTCGACGACGTTATCGAGGGCGCGAATGGCGGTTCGGGAATGGTCGGCCAGCATTTCGTAATCCATTGTGCCCCCGACCACAAAGTTCGAAAGGTTAAGCGCACCGAGGTTACAGACCGCCCAGGCCCCGAGCGGCTGCTCACCACACGGGTTGGTTGAAATCAATTTCTCGTAGTACCAGGTGTTTGAACGCTTGTTAGAACGCTCCATAAAGTGAAGTCCCGGTTCAGCTGAGGCCCAGGCGGAGTCGCAAATCTTACCCCAGAGATCTTTAGCTTTGACCGTCTTCATAGTTTTACCTTCCCACTTCAGATCCCAGTCGGCGTCTTCCTTGACCGCTTTCATAAAGTTGTCAGACACGCAGACGGACAGGTTGGCGCCAGTCAATTTACCCTGGTCTTGCTTAACCGTAATAAACTCCTCTACGTCTGGGTGGTCGTCGTTAATCATCAACATCAGGGCACCGCGGCGAGAACCGCCTTGCTGAATAACCTGGCCGGTCGCGACAGAATAGAGTTCCGCCCATGGGATGGGACCTGAGCTGGTGCCGTTAACGGTCTTGATGTGCGCCCCGCGCGGTCGCAGTGAGCTTAGGTTGATACCAACGCCGCCGGCTCGCGACATAATCTCGATCATATCCTTGAGATTGTCGATAATGCCGCCGCGGCTGTCTTCTGGTGACGGAAGCACAAAGCAGTTGTAGTACGTCACTTGGTGGCCCGTGCCAGCCCCAGACAAAATTCGTCCGGCTGGGACAAACTTGAATCCTTCCATGGCTTCGTAAAACTTCTTCTCCCAATGTTTTTGCTGATTAGGGGTCTCGATTTGGGCCAGGGCTTTAGCGACGCGGCCCCACATCTGTTCCGGGTGCTGCTCCATTGGGTTACCTTTGCCGTCTTTCCAGGAATAGCGATCCATGAAGACTTTTTTGCGAATACCCTCTAAGACGGTGCCGTTCTCAACCTCAATCGGCTTATCAAGCGCTGTCTGCTTTAAGATTTTCTTCGAATCAGTTTTGCGGGTGGATGATGGCGTAGCCGCTGTGTCAGTTTTGGGCACCGGGAACTCCTTATGTTTATTTGGTTACTAGTTTCTCAGTCTTAACGTTAGGACGTTTCGGACTAAGTGTATTTTTGAGGGTCTTCTTTACTTCCGCCTGGAACTCGTCCAAGTCAGTAAACTCGCGATAGACGCTGGCGAATCGAATATAGGCCACCTGATCAAGTTTCTTCAGATGAACCATAGCCGACTCTCCAACCGCTGCCACATTGATTTCGGTTTCACCGCAGGCCCGTAAGTCCTGCTCAACCGCCGAAACTGCAGCCTCGATGGCCGCTTCCGAGATCGGTCGCTTCTCGCAGGCTCGCCAGACTCCGCGGGAAAGCTTCTCTCGCGAGAACTGTTCCCGTCGACCATCCTTCTTGATGACTAACAGGTGCGGCGCTTCGACACGCTCATACGTAGTAAAACGGAACCCGCATTTTTCACACTCGCGACGACGGCGAATGGCGGGTTCGGCTTCAACGTCACGTGAATCAATCACGCGTAACGAGTCGGCTTGGCAGGTGGGGCATTGCATAGGTTTATATGATTTTGTGTCCGTTGTTATGGGTTTTTTAATGGTTTTGCTGCAGCCAGCTCGGCTGGAAAGCAACTAACCTACAACATCTTGGGTCACCTCCCTACTCTATCTACTAGATTTTGTATGTGTCAACCCCTTAGAGGCGGAGTTTGTTCGTGCAGGTTGGTTGTGCGTTTTGCACCTGAATCACACCACTAGTTTTCGTGCCTAGTTGAACAAGTGGACAATAATAATCGGCTTTCTGATCAATATCTTTGGAGCCTATTACTGCGGATCTTTCGAAATAAAGATCACAACTAAAAGACGGCGACCGTGTGGCCACCGTCTTTTTCAAAGTCGTTAGTAGAAAATCAGCCCATTTTTCGGCGAATGAACGCCGGGACATCAAGCTCTTCCGAAGAGGCTTCTTCGCTGACCGTGTCTTCGCTAACTACTGGTTCTGGGTCTCCAGCGAGTGGAGCGTCGGTTGATTCGTCAGTAGCTTGGGTGGGGGCTGGCTTCTTAGCCTCACCGGCGAATCCGGTGGCGATGACCGTGATCTTGATCTCCCCAGCTAGTTCCTCATCAATAACCGCCCCGAAGATAACATTCGCATCCGGATCAGCAGCGTCAGTGATGACCTTAGCAGCCTCATCAATCTCGTGCATGGTGAGGTCGTTACCACCCGTAATATTGAATAGTAAGCCTCGGGCTCCGTCGATTGAGAGCTCCAAGAGTGGCGAATCAATCGCGCTGGTAGCCGCTTCAATCGCTCGGTTTTCACCAGTACCATGGCCGATACCCATCAGGGCACTACCGGCGTTGGTCATAATGGCTTTAACGTCTGCGAAGTCGACGTTGATCATTCCGTGTTGGGTAATCAGATCAGAGATTCCCTGGACACCTTGGCGACAGACATCATCAACTACGGAGAAAGCGTCCACCATTGAGGTTTTTTTGTCGACTACCTGTAAGAGGCGGTCGTTCGGAATGGTAATCAGGGTGTCGACCCTGTCCTTAATCTCTTCAATCCCCGTGTCAGCCACGCGGCGTCGGCGTTGACCTTCGAAGGCGAACGGACGCGTGACCACACCAACCGTGAGGGCACCGACCTCTCGGGCAATATCGGCAATCAGCGGGGCGGCCCCGGTTCCGGTACCACCACCGGCACCGTAGGTGATGAAAATCATGTCCGCTCCACGGAGGGCTTCAGCAACCTCGCCGCGATCCTCTTCGGCCGCCTTACGGCCGAGTTCTGGATCAGCACCAGCTCCAAGGCCACGTGTGGTTTCTTTACCAATATGAATCTTCAAAGGAGCATTCGAATTATGCAGCGCCTGAGCATCTGAGTTGATCGCTATAAATTCAATGCCCCGCATGTGGGACTTCAGCATGCGCTCGATAGACGAGCAACCAGAGCCGCCGACGCCGACGACTTTAATACGCGCGAAAGTTTCAATTTCCGGCTTTACTTCCATATATCCTAGCTCCTCATTGGTTATCTTGCGGGGTAGCGAATAAGTTTACTACGGCAAGAATTGCTTGACAACACCTCGTACCTTATCAAGGTACTGGGAGCCTGGCAAGTTACCGAACCGTTTGCTTGTTCGATTTGATTCACCTTGATCAAAGCCCCATAGCATCAGGCCAATTGAGGTTGCAAAGGAAGGATCATCAATCTTTTCGGCCATCCCCTTAAGCTCTGACGGAAACCCGACCTGAGCCGGTAATCCGAGAATGTTCTTAGTTGCATCAACTAAACCAGGTAACTTGGCAGTGCCGCCAGTGAGGACAACCCCGGCTGGAAGCTTTCCGTCACGATCAATCTTCTTCAATTCCTTTTGCACTAAGGCCAGGATCTCCGCGATGCGAGCCTCGATGATTTCAGCAATGAGTTTCTTACTAACTTGGTGTTCGTCGCCGCGAGCCAGGCTGGCGAGGTCAACTGACTCTTTACTCTTGATGTCTTTCGGGACGGCACTACCGTATTCGAGCTTCACTCGCTCGGCAATGTCTGTATCAGTCCGAAGACCAATAGCCAGATCGTTAGTGAGATGTGAACCACCAACCGGAATAACCGCCGAGTGAAGAACATCCCCTTCCTCGTAAATAGTTAGGTCAGTCACCCCAGCCCCAATGTCGAGCTGAATGACCCCCAGTTCTTTCTGTCGCCGCGAGAGCACCCCGCGTGACGAAGTTAGTCCAGAAAAGACCAGGTCGTCGACTTCGACGCCGGATTGGTACACGCACTTGGTAACGTTCTTTATCTGCGGTGAGGCCGCGGAGATAACGTGCGCCTCAACCTCTAAGCGAATACCGTTCATCCCGATTGGATCCTTAATGCCCTCCTGGCCGTCCACAATATATTCTCGCGGCAAGACATGGATAATTTCCTTGTTAGCGGGCACGGCTACCGCCTTGGCGGCTTCAATTGCTCTGGCGACATCTTCTGCCCCGATTTCAGAATCAGCTCGTGAGACCGCTACCACCCCACGCGAATTCTGCGATTCGATATGGTTACCGGAAATATTTACAAAGGCATTGCCGACCGAGACACCGGAAATACGCTCGGCTTCTTCGATAGCGGCCGTAATGGCTTTGACCGTCTCTTCGACATCAACCACGATTCCGCGCCGCAGGCCGGCCGAGGGAGTCAGTCCGACACCGAGAATCAACGGTTCAGGCTCATCCTCAACCCGTTGCCCAACAACCGTCCGGACAAATTGTGTCCCGACGTCGAGTCCGACGACGATGTGTTCGCTAGCCATAAATGTGTATTAGTGTGATAAACGGAAGGTGGTTCCTGCTGTCCACTTTACCGACTCAGTCGAGCCTCGCAAGCAGGTGCGGCAGGAATATCAGCACACCGACACCAAGTGCCACCAGCGCCATTACCAGAACCGCACCGGCTAGGGCGTCCTTGATGCGTCGAACGGTGGGATGACTGGCTGGATGGATGATATCGAGAAAATCTTCGGCCACGGTATTGAATACTTCAGTCACTAAGACGAGTCCAATAGCGAGTAGTAATACGGCTAGCTCGAGTCCGGAAACGTTAAAGTAGAGGGCTAGGATAATGACGATAACCGCCGCCGCAACGTGAATTCGCAGGTTCTGTTCGGTCCTGATGACGTGCCAGAATCCACGGGCGGCGTAGCGAAAGCTACTTGGTACGCGGCGTGGGTCAAAGTCTTTAACCACGATATTCCTCGATGATTCTATCTGTTTTCTGTTCCATGGCGGCTAATTCCTCCGGTGTGTCATCAGTGTAGCCGAGTAAATGCAGCATGCCGTGAATCACCAAGCGTTCCAGTTCTTCATCTAACAAACGTCCATGAGTGGCGGCCCCTTTAGTAGCTTCTTCACGGCAAATAATGATCTGCCCGCCACTTCCTTGCGGAAACGATCCATCGAACGGAAAACTGAGTACGTCCGTCGGTTGTGACTTCTCACGGTATTTTCGATTAAGGTCAGCGATGGCTTCCGGTGAAACAAATTCGACCGATACTCTAGAAGGGTGCTTTCCTTCAGCTTTAGCGGTAGCCTGAATTAATCCCGTCAGTCGAGCCGGGTTTGGGGCGGTTTGATCGACCTCAATTTCGAGCATCGGCTGTAGTCTCCTTAGCCGGGTACTTAATACGCTTATGTCGGTCAGTCATGATAGTAGCCACAAAAGCGTCTTGCATGCGGGCTAATTCTCTGGCGGTCAGTGGGGCGTTATTCAGTTGGCCATCAGTAATTCGGTCGTTGAAGACCCCTCGTACCAACGTCCGCAGCTTAGCCTCATCGTGTCCTGGAACGGTGCGCGAGGCCGCCTCGACAGCGTCAGCCATCATCACCAAGGCGGTTTCTTTGCTCTGCGGCTTCGGTCCGATGTAGCGGAAATCTTCTTCCTTGGCACGTTTACTACGCTTTCTGGCCTCCTGCCAAAAGAACGCCATTAGCGTCGTGCCGTGGTGCTCTGGAATAGCGGCCGCGACCGCCTCGGGGACTCCAGCCTCACGAGCCAGCACTAGTCCCTCCGAGATGTGAGCTCGAAGTAACTCCGCACTCTCTTTTGGAGATAAATCCTTGTGGGGATTAGCTGCCTCACCCTGGTTCTCTATAAAGTATTCTGGCAGCGAAAGCTTTCCGATGTCGTGATAGAGGGCCATCACCCGTGCCAGCAGTGGGTCGGCCCCGACTTGCTTGGCGACACTTTCAACCAGGGTGGCCATACGCACGCTGTGTGAGTAGGTTCCGGGGGCTTCCGCGGCTAGGCGCCGTAATAATAACCGCCGCGGACTTTCAAGTTCGAGTAGTTGGAGGAAGGTCAGTGTCCCGAGCGGACCGCCCAAAAAGGCTGCACCAGCAAACACGAACGTCGCCAGCAGTGCACCGTTCAAGGCCGCTGCCAAGGCAAACTTCGGAACGTTCGCCAGGTCGAAGTTGGCGGCCAGTAGTGAAAACGCGGTCATGGTTATAAAGACGATTCCCGCTCCGACTGCTCCCGCCATAAGGAATCCCCTCGTGTCAGTGACACGAGCCATAAATACGACTATCCCAACCGAAGCCGCGAGATGGATAAAGAAGAGTTCGAACGAGCCGCCAGCCGCTAACGCGAACAGGGCGGTAATACAGACACCAGCTACTAGGGCGGCGCGCAGTCCATAGAAAATGGATACCAGCATGGCGGTAGCTGCGATCGGCGTAACGTAGGCCAGAATTGGCTGGCTTGGTACTACTAACACACCAACTAAGACGACCAGTACCGCTAAACCAGACAGGAAGGCCAACATTCGCCGTGGTCGCGGCATGCGGTTAGCCAGTGTTGGAGTAATCAATATTAGGAATGACGTAAAGACGATCACCAATAGGAAGATTCCCAGCGTTTTCTGCCAATCAAAGTCTGGTCGAGTCAGACCAACGGCCGCCAGCCGTTCGACATCGAAGTCAGAGAGTACTTGGCCGCGGTAGGCGATCACCTGGTCGCGCTCAACGGTGTAGCGCACTGGTTCGACCGCGCCCTTGGCGGTGTTTTTAGCTGCCTCCGTGGCGTCGTTATCGACGACATAGTTCGGAATGAGCAGGCGCTGACCGAGCAGAACCACCTGGTCGCGCACCGGGCGAGCCAGGTTAGGAGTAACCTGTGCGGAAATCAGCTGCTCGGCTTTGGTAAGGTCGTCCTGCTTGACCTGAGTGGCCTGCAGCCGCTTTAAAGCGTCTCCAGTTACCGCTTGAACTTGCGTCCACTCGGTATCGCTGAGCTTTAGGAGGTTTTCAGCCTGAGTGGTCGACAAGTTTGGCACCACCTGCTGGAGTCGATTAGCCCGATCTGGTAGCGGAGCTGGATCAGCTCGCAATCCATTGATAGCGGTAACCGTAGCCGAAAGCTTTCCGTCTTGCTGTGACGCCGCCGTAACGTCTTTTCGGTAGGTTACCGGTGCTTGATCACCGGCCTTCTGTTCAGCCTCGGTGGTCTTCAAATCGCTCTTGTAGGTTACCGTTCGGGGCGCTTTATACGTTTGTGGAGCCACTTCCCCCGGATTAGCCCGAACGCCCGCACCGGTCGGCTGAGTAATAAACAAGGTTAAAAGAATCGCCAAGACGGCGACCAGGAAAATATTCTGAAAGCGGAGTAAACGCTTTCTCATTCGAGCTGGCGTTTGACCTCAGCTGATACCGCGCCCATATCTGCCTTACCGGCTAGTTTCCCTTTTAAGGCTCCCATGATTTGGCCAATTTGAGCTGGGCCAGAAGCCCCGGTTTCTTTGATGGCGTCAGTCACGGCCGCTTTAACATCTGCTTCCGACATCATTTCTGGCAGGTACTTTTTAATAATGGTAGCCTCGGCCTGCTCGTTCTGCGCCATTTCTGGGCGGCTTTCGAGGGCGGCGGCGGCTTCTTCGCGCTGTTTCAGCTGCTTCTGAACAACCGCCACTTGCTTGGCTTCATCCAAATCGCCGCCAGTCGCAATCTGTTCATTCTTCAGGGCGGCCACCAAGGAACGCAACACCGTCCGATTCGGCTCGGTCTTGGCTTTCATGGCTGCCTTCAAGTCAGCGTCAATCTGATCGATTAGGGTCACGAGAACCATCCCATCTTTTTAGCGCGCACTTGGCGGCGCTTCTCTTGGCGAAGGGCTTCGGTGCGGCGAGCGCGTCGGTTTGGATCCTTTTGGTGAAAGCGATTCTTGCGGGCAGCTGAAAGCACCCCACTCTGAATAACCTTCCGATTAAACCGGCGAATTAAGTTCTCTGTTGACTCGTTATCTTTTCGTTGTACTTGTGTCAGTTCACTCACCTCCCGTAAGCGGTCCGAGTGTCGGCTGGCCTCCCAGCACATGAAGGTGAAGATGTGGAATCTCCGCCTGCGGACCACTATTGGCGACGACACGGAAACCGTGTCCTTTCGTATCATACTCGGCACCGAGGTGCTGCGCGACGAGGAGAAGGTGACCAGCTAAGGCTGCGTCTTGCTCAGTCAACTCCTTAAGGTCGGCTATGTGCCGCTTGGGAATAACTAATAGGTGGATTGGCACCTGCGGTTCAGTGTCCTTAAATGCCACCACCTGATTGCCCTCATGAATGAGTTTGGCGGGAATTGATTTCCCAGCTATTCCACAAAAAATACAGTCAGCCATCGGAAATAGTGTACCGTAGCTTCGGTCCCGACTCTAGCGCGTACTAGAATCCTTGCCGGATTTCACATCGCTCGGCAGTCGTCGTTTTACCTCGGCGGCCGCTTCCTTGAGGGGGACAGTTTCCTGCATTCCGGAGGTCATGTCGCGAATAATGATGCTTTTTTCCAGTACCTCCTTTTGACCTAAAATGAGCGCCAACGGTACACCGAGCTTGTCTGCCTGCTTCAGCTGGTCGCGCAAACCATCTTTACCAAGCGCGGCCATGGCTGAAATGTTCTTGCGCGTAAGCTGGTCGACCAGATCGAAGGCAATTTGTTTAGCTTCATCTCCTAGCTGAACGATGAGGACTTGAGGTGTTTTGGCTGCAGACTCCTGTCCGCCCGCCTTCAAAGCCTCGACGATTCGGTCGACGCCCATGCCACATCCGACCGCTGGGGTGTCTGGGCCGCCAATGGTTTTGACTAGTCCGTCATATCGCCCGCCAGCCACTAAGGATGATTGACCGCCAGCTTCACCCCATACTTCAAACACCGTCCGGGTGTAGTAGTCGAGCCCTCGAACTAACCTTGGGTTCAATTCGTACGACACGTTACCCTGGTCAAGAAATTCGAGCACCGACGTAAAGTGCTGGCGATCGTCGTCAGTCAGTTCATCGATTAACGGCGGAACTTTTTCGAGTAGTTTTTGTACGTCCGGGTCTTTAGAATCGAGTACCCGCATTGGATTTTCTACGAGCTGTCGTTTGGCATCTTCACTTAATTGATCACTCACTGGAGTCAGTGCTTTAACGACTGCGGCACGAATCGCCGCCTTTGACTCAGCTTCACCGATGGAGTTCACCTGAACGTTTAGGTTCTTGATTCCGAGCATCTCGAGCGCTTGCCAAACAACCGTAATGATATGGGCGTCCATGGCTGGGTCAGCCGAACCAAAGACCTCGAGACCAAATTGCTCGTGCTCTCGAAAACGACCAGCTTGTGGACGCTCGTACCGATACATATTTCCGGTATAGGCCAGCTTGACCGGTTGTGGACGGCTGGTGAACCCATGTTGCAGATACACTCGAGCGGCTGGCGCTGTGCCTTCCGGACGAAGGGTTACCTGATTATTGGAACGATCCTCGAACGTGTACATCTCTTTGTGGACGATGTCAGTTTCCTCCCCAACCGTCCGAGTAAAGAGCTCCGTGGCTTCCAAAACCGGGGTACGAATTTCCTGAAAACCGTGGGTGCCAGCAATATCCCAGAGGGTATTTTCGACACGCCGGTACAAAGCCGCGTCTTCCGGGAGAATATCCCGCATCCCGCGAAGGGCCCGGAACTGTTTACCTGATTGGCTGGGGGTATCTAAGTCGCTCATGTGTTCTAGCTTACCGTATCGCCGCAGTCCACATCAGGCCCAGGCCACCGACACTAAGCGACTCGGGTCGGCGGAACGTTTTAAGTGCGTACATCCCTCGGCGTGAACGGTAATCACCCGGCCGACGGTAACGTACCCGACAATCCGGTCTCCTGGCTTCGGTTTGCAGCAAGCCGCTAGTTTGGTCGCGAGGGCCGGTTCACCATCAACATAGGCTCGCTTAGCTTCCGGACGTCTTCGGGCGGTGCGTTTACCGCGGACCATTGGCTTAGAAGCGAACCCTAATCGCTTTACGGCCGTCTGAATCGTTAAGGTCCCTTCTCCAATCCGTCGCAGAACCGAGTCGAGATCTCGGGCACCATGAGTTTCGCCGATTAACTCATTGATTTTGGCGGCCGGCACTTTGGAAAGGGTTGTCTTGTGCGCTTGTAAGGCTTTGTTGAGGGCGGTTCGTCCAGTTGAAACGGCGTGGCCGCTGGTCTGGTCCCGGAGGTAGCGCTTGATTGAAGAGCGGGCATGCCCGGTTCGGGCGGAATTCAACCAGTCCTGCTTTGGGGTGGCGTCGGTGCGAGTCATAATTTCCACTACCGCGCCGTTATGCAAAGCTTCATCCAGCGGCACGATGACGCCATTAACCTTGGCACCACGGCACCGATTTCCTACTTCCGTATGAACAGCGTAGGCAAAGTCAATTGAGGTTGATCCAGCCGGCAAGCTATACAACGCGCCTTTTGGCGTAAAGACAAAAATGCGGTCAGAAAATAGATCAAGTTTGAAGCGTTGCATAATGTCAGCCGACTCCTGCATTTCATCCTGCCAACTCTTGAGCTGTTTCATTACGGCCATATGCTCCGGGCTAGCAATGGCTGATTTCTTAGACTGCTCATACATTGAGTGAGCAGCTACCCCAAGCTCGGCCTCCTCGTGCATTTGCCAGGTCCGAAACTGAACCTCAAGCAACTTATTGTCCGGACCAAATACGGTCGTATGTAGGCTGCGGTAGCCGTTCAGCTTAGGGACCGCAATGTAATCCTTGATCCGATGCGGCAACGGTTGCCACTGACGGTGGATAATTCCCATACATTGGTAACAATCTTCGACCGTATCAACAATAATCCGAATCGCTAGGAGGTCGTAAATTTGATTAATGTCCCGCTGTTTTTCAACTAGCTTTCGGTAGAGGCTGTAGGTGTTCTTGGCTCGAGCATCAATAGTGGCCGTAATGTTTTCCTCGGCAATAGCTTTAACAAAATCGTGCTTTACGCGGTTTAAGTACTGTTCACTCCTCTTCAGACCGGCCTGTGCCTGCGTTCGTGTCCAATCGTGGGCTTTAGGGTCGGCGTGCTGAAATCCAATCTCAGATAGCTCAAAGCGAACTTCTCCCATCCCGAGCCGGTCAGCCAACGGCGCGTAAATTTCTAAAATTTCACGCCCGTAGCGAGCTCGCTTGGCCGCGGCCATGCCATTAATCGTTCGGGCGTTATGGAGCCGATCAGCCAGCTTTAATAGCACCACGCGGATATCTTGAGCCATAGCCAGAAAAAGCCGACGTAAGTTTTCAACTTCATAGGTGATGTCTTCTTGGGGAATTCTGACTGCACTCAATTTGGTAACTGACTCAACCAATCCAGCAATTTCCGGATTAAACGTGCTCTTAATTTCTTCCAGGGTTATGGCAGTATCTTCCGGTAGGTCATGAAGGAGGGCCGCCACAATTGTTGGGGTATCCAGTTTCCATTCGGCCAGAATAGTAGCCACTGCTAACGGATGACAGAGATACGGTTCACCTGTTCCGCGGCGCTGACCTTCATGTCCCTTTTCAGCAAGTGCGATTGCCCCCTCTAGAAGCCTTTTATCCGCTGCCGATAAACGATCTGGTAGCACCTTAAATAAACCTAGGCGGGCCGTCTTTATCTCACGTGGTACGGAAGTCCGAGGCATGCCACTCCAATGATTTTTGGTTGTTGAATTCATTAGTAACTGGGCGGCCGACGAGATCAATTGGTTTACCAACAGCTAGCTCGTCCCTTCGTTTGGCCATCCCAAATGCTAGAACGGTTAGCCGCTCACCGCCCTGAGGCTGAACGACCAGCTTCAGATGGCTGGCATCTTGCCCGACTACTGAAATATCTTGAACAATTACGACAGTAAGTAGCAGGTTCGGTTCAGTATTACCAATACCAAACGGTTCAAATGCACTTAGCCGATCGAGGAGCTCCCAATTCAAATCTTTCGATAAGAGCTCGGCCTCGATCTCTAACGTAGGTCGAAGTTGGCGGGCGGAGAGCGTTTGTCGCGCAAACTCCTCCAATTTTATACGGAACCGTTCAAGTTTGTTGGTGCTAATTGAAAATCCTCCGGCCCCGGCGTGACCCCCATACGTTTGCAGTAACGATTGATGGGCCTGGAGAGCCTTGGCCACGTTAAACCCAGGAATACTTCTAACGGAGCCTCGCGATATGGTTTCCCCTCGCTCAATCACAACGGCTGGACGAGAATACTCACGCGATAATTGACCGGCAATCAATCCAACCACGCCCGACTGCCAAGCCCCATCAATGACAATAATCCGATCGTTATCGGTCAATGTTGGTAGTTGCTGTTCAACCTCTTCAACCGCACCCGAAGTCACCTGTCGTCGTTCGCGATTGTAGGTGTCTAGCTTGAAAGCCAGCCCGCGCGCTTCTCCGTCATCATGAGTAGTAAGCAAAGCCAAGGCTTCGTTAGCATGACCAAGTCTTCCTGGAGCATTTAGTCGCGGCCCGATACTGTAGCCGATGCTGCGAGCTGTAAGCTTCTCGGGCGCAATATCTGCGGTGCGAAGTAAATGGCGTAATCCTGGTCGACGACTCTGTTTCAGTACGACCAATCCGTACTTCACCAGCGTTCTATTTTCGCCGCGAAGATCGGCCATGTCGGCTACGGTTCCAATTGCCACTAAGTCGAGCAGCCACTTTTCGGCCGCGTCTCGCTTTTTCTCGTCAGAGACATATTTAAGCAGTAGCGCTTGGGCTAACTTAAAAGCTACCCCAGCTCCAGTAAGAGCTTTGTTTGGATAGGTATCCCCTGGTTGATTCGGGTTGATGACGGCTTCGGCTTTGGGGATATTTTTTGGGGCGGTGTGGTGATCGGTCACGATAACCTTTAACCCAGCTTTCCGGGCTGCAGCGATTTCTACCGCACTAGAGATGCCGCAGTCGACCGTGATTACCAAGTCAGCCTTTTCTGCCCGCAGTTTTTTGAGTGTGGCCGCCGCCACTCCATACCCTTCTTCGTAGCGATTTGGAATGAACGATGAAACATTAGCCCCAAGTTGGGTGAGAACGTCCAGTAGTAGTGCGGTGGCGGTTAACCCGTCCGCATCATAATCTCCGTGAATGACGATTCGTTCACTGTCCGCAATGCTTTGCTTGATGATCTCCACCGCTTCTTTGACCCCACCAAGGGCTAACGGATCGTGTAAATCTCGTGGGTACACAGGATCAAGAAAATTCGTAATAGCTTCATCGGCCGTAACGCCCCGATTAAACAGCATCTGCACAATTGGCCGTGGATACTCCGGAAACGCCTCGAACAGCTCTGTTGGAGCCGGCTTGGCGATAGTCCATCTCGGTGCTGGTGTAGTAATTGTACCCATGGTTGACTTGCTTTTTAACATACCTTGCAGTATGGTGTCGTAATAGTAATTATACGCACAAGCATGGCAACGCGAAGCGAAAACCCAACCGTAGACGAAGCGCCCCTGCAACGGGGTGAGCGCATCGCCGAAGACAAGGGCGAGGAAATTGAGGAACTACTCGCAGATCCCGAAGGTAACCTTGGCCAACTATACTTAGCAGCCAGAAAAGTATTGCGAGTCGACCATGAATACCAGGAGTTTATTGAGAAAGGCGGCACGGAACTAGCGGTATTCGTGGATCAGTACGATCAAGCACGAAGTGAAAAGGTCGGGAGCGATGAACGAACGGATAAAATTCGGAAACATCGTAATGGACCCGCCAAGAGGCGTGAGCGACAAAAAGACTACGATCACGCGCAAGAAAAGGGTCAGTCTATCGGGGATAACAAGGGTATCGGAGAACTCGCTACCTGGCTTTGGGCGCAGCGGGGCGAGAACCAGAAACACTTATTCGAAGCGGTCGGACTCGATGTGGACGCCACGCCAGAAGCCGCTTAAGCCTTCGCTTTCTTCGCTGCCCGCTTGTCGGCCCAGTTCTGCCAGGTCACGAGGATTGGGGCAGCGTTGAAGATTGATGAGTATGTTCCAGCCGCTATACCGACGAGCAGGGCGAGGACAAACGTCTGAATGGACGATCCGCCAAAGAGATACATCGCCGCCAAGACGAGCAATACGGTCAGAGAAGTATTAATAGATCGAACGATAGTTTGAACGATCGAGAAGTTAACCGTGTCCTCAAAGGTCTTCCCTTGCCCGCGGATGAGATTCTCACGGATTCGGTCAAAGACCACGATCGTGTCGTGAACCGAGAAGCCAATGACGGTTAGCAGAGCGGCTACAAAGTTCGCATCAACTTCAACGCCGAAGAAATGGCCGAGTAGTGAGAAGACACCAAGCGTAAAGATGAGGTCGTGCACCAAGGTCAAGATGGTGGTGACTCCGAACCGCCAACTGCTGGCCGGCTTGGGGACGTTTCGGAAGGCGTAGGCGATGTAGGCCACAATCAGCAGCGATCCAAGAATCACCGAAAGAATTGCCTTGCGGGTGAGGTCTTCAGAAATAGTTGGCCCAACAGTCTCAAAACGTTCTTCCGTTACACTCGGCCCAATTTGTTGTTTAACCTGGTCAAGAACCTGGGTGTGCTGAGCTGGAGTCAGTTCTTTCAGTCGAACCTGGTAGGAGTTGTTCGAGGTTGATTGGACGATAGGATCGTACTGATGCCCAATGGCGTCTTTTACTTGCTGACCCTGGGTTCCAGATGGGACGTTCAGTTCCATCAACGAGCCGCCGGTGAAGTCGATGCCGAGGTTGAGGCCATAGAGACTGAGGCTAATCAACCCAGGCACAATAATCAGCGCCGAAAAGGCATACCACCAACGTCGGTAGCGGACGAGTTCAAGCAGCATCAGACACCTCGTCTTTCCTTAGTCCCCACCAGGTCAGATGCTTTCCCAGTCGGGTCCGGGCGGTCAGACGAACGAAAGTGCGGGTTACGGTAATGGCCGAGAAGAATGAAACCGCCACCCCGAGCGCTAGCACGACCGCAAATCCACGAATGGTTCCCGATCCAAACGTGTAGAGCACCAGCGACATCAGCAACGAGGCCACGTTCGAATCCCTGATTGACGTGAAGGCTCGGGAGAACCCAACCTCGACCGCCGAGTTAATCGGCCGCCCGGAACGCAGCTCTTCCTTCATCCGTTCGAAAATCAAAATATTGGCATCGACCGCAATACCGATCGATAAGATGAATCCGGCAATTCCAGCCAGTGTGAGCGTGACTGGAATGAGCTTAAAGAGGGCCACCATAATCAGGGTGTAGACGAGCAGGGCTCCCACCGCCAGCACGCCTGGCAGTCGGTAGTAGAAGATCATAAATCCAGCCACCAGAATCAATCCGATTAACCCAGCTGCCAAACTCTTCTGCACCGAATCCTTACCAAGCGTTGGCCCAATCGTTCGTTGTTCGGCGAGCTTAAGTGGTACGGGCAACGCACCAGCCTTTAATTGAACCACCAGCTGCTTCGCTTCATCAGCCGAAAATCCCCCAGTAATCTGCGCGTTACCGCCGGTAATCGCTTCTTGGATAGTCGGTGAACTAACCGGAACGCCGTCGAGCACAATCGGAACCTGCTTGCCGACGCTGCGCGTAGTAATCTCGCCAAACTTCTTGGTGCCTTCCGCATTGAACGTCAGATTAACTTCCGGCTCTCCGGTTTGCTGGTTAAACCCAACCGCCGCGGTCTTAAGATCGGCCCCACTCAAGTTGGTCGGCTTAAATTCAGACAGCGGATTTGGGGTCGCCCCTTCGGCTGGCGGAGTCGGCGTGGGATTCGGCTCCCAGAATTCCAACTTAGCGGTCTGGCCAATCACGTCATTGGCTTGGCTGACATCGGTAATGCCGGGGAGCTCAACAATGATCCGGTAGGTACCGCCCGTCTGGTTCGATTGCACCAGCGGCTCACTGACACCGAGTCCATTCACGCGTCGATCAATCACCTCTTTGGCTGAATCGAGGGCGTTGGTTCGTTCTTTCGAGGGGACTTTCGAGACGTCAGCTTCGTACACCAAGTGTGACCCGCCTTCCAAGTCCAAGCCTTCATGGATTTTCAGCTGCTCGTGGTAATCAATACCGACGGGTTTGAGATTCAGGTTCGGACCTTTTGGCCAGACAATAATGGCGCACACAATCGTTAGGAGGATAATCCCCAGCAGCATCAGTTTGGTTCGTTTGAGGTTCATATACTAAAGGAATTTGGTCTGGCCGCGCGCCTTAAGTTGTTCGACGATCTTCTTCACATCCTGTGAGCGGTCCTTTGGACAGATTAGGATGGCGTCTTTGGTGTTAATGATAACAAGGTCCTCAACCCCGATGGTGGCCACTAGTCGATCTGGTGAATAGACAAAGCAATTCTTAGTATCAATGTCGACATATTCCCCTTCGATGACGTTATCGTGATTGTCATGTTCTAGGACATCGTGCAAGTCGGCCCAGGATCCCATGTCAGCCCAGTCGAAGCTCGCCGGGATAACCGCCAAGTTCTTCGATTTCTCTAAAACACCATAGTCAATCGTCTCTGGCTTGAGGGAAAGATAGAGCTTCTTAGCGACAGTCGGCTTTGACTCAACCATTTTTCGGACCGTCTCCATCAGTTTTGGCATATGGGTGGTCAGCTCATGCTCGAATGTCTTCAGCTTGGCCGCGAATAGTCCGGCGTTCCATAAGTACTTTCCGCTTTTTAGGTAGGCTTTGGCGATGGTTTCATTCGGCTTTTCGACGAATTGCTCGATGGCGAATACGTCAAATCCCTTAGTTTGCTTTAGTCGGTCACCAAGGTTGATGTAGCCGAGTCCGGTCGACGGATAGGTCGGTTGAATACCAAGCGTAATAATCCGGGGTAACGAGGCGGCCGCGGCCACCCAGGCATCCATGGTTCGTTCAAACTCAACGCGGTCTTTGATGAGGTGATCGGCGTGCAAGGAAACCACGACGTCATCCGGCTTGGCTACCTTACTTAGTTCCGCGATGGCCAGAGCAATAGCCGAAGCGGTTCCCCGCCGGTCTGGCTCGATAATGATATTCGACTTTGGAATTTCCGGAACTTGTTTGGCGAGGATCTTGGCATGCGAGGCTTCGGTGATACAAAATACCCGTTTCGGTGACAGTTTCGCGCGGGCAATCGTCTCCTGGACCAGCGTCCGTCCGCCATTCAGGGTTAACAGGTGCTTAGGGTGCCCACTCCGCGAACGCGGCCACAGGCGGCTGCCGGAACCGCCGCAGAGGATAATGGCGTAGACGTTGGGTTTTTTGGCACTCATAGGCAACTCAGCCAGTATACCTGAGAGCCCCCGCGGCGGCATTCATCGGGTACCATAAAGGCATGGCAGGAAAACGCCTCACGTTAGTCAAATCCGACGACCCCGTTCTCCGGGCGGTAGCTGCACCGGTCAAAAAACCGAGCGAGGTTACTGACTTGGCGGAAAATCTGTTGGCGACAATGAAAACCGAGGGTGGGGTGGGGTTGGCCGCACCACAAGTTGGTAAAAGTATTCGCTTATTTGTGACTTCAGCCGGCGGCACCCCAGAAGCCTACATCAATCCGAAGATTTCCGAGACATCACCCAAGCAAATTCCCTGGGAAGAAGGCTGCTTAAGTCTCCCGAGACTGCTTGGTGAAGTACGGCGTCCGAAAAAAGTCACAATGCAGGCTCAGACTCCGGACGGAAACGTGGTCACCGTCAAGGCTGATGAGTTGCTGGCTCGAGTTATTCAACATGAAATTGATCATTTGGACGGTATTCTCTTTCCGGATCGGATGGATGACCTCCGAAACGTTCGGACTATTTCCGAAGAAGAGTGGCAAACTCGGTTCGTAGCTGACGGGGACGTGCATAACGCGGAGATGTAATGAAGGTTGTTTTCTTAGGAACCCCCGAACTTGGCCGGACGGTACTGGAAAATTTGGTTTCTGCTGGAATTGAGATTCCATTGGTCATCACTCAGCCAGATCGAGTAACGCAAAAACGAGGCCGGGGCGATACAGAATCGTCACCAGTTGGGGTATGGGCCACCAAGAAGAAGCTGACAGTGCTGAAACCGAAAAAGGTTATCGAGGTTACGGACGATATTGTGACCGCCAACCCTGACGTAGTCGTCGTAGCAGCCTACGGACAGCTCGTTCCGGATGTTGTTTTAGAAACGGCAAGCGGTCGCTGGCTGAATGTCCACGGATCACAACTACCCCGCTACCGCGGTGCCTCCCCTGTTCAGCAAGCTATCCTGGATGGTTTGGACGAGACTGGTGTGACAATTATGGAAGTGGTATCTGAGCTGGATGCCGGACCGATTGTCAGTCAGCAGACCGTGCCGATTGCTTCAAACGACACTGCTGGCACGTTAATGCAAAAAGTGGCGAGCGCAGGCGGTGAGTTACTTATTAAAACGCTTCCACAGTACGTAGACGGTTCGATTCAGCCTGAACCACAAGATGAAGCTGCCGCTACGATGACCCGCACGCTTTCGAAAAAGGACGGGCAGGTTGATTGGATGCGCGATGCCGAATACCTCGAACGATTCGTGCGAGCGATGCAGCCGTGGCCAGGTGCTCATACAATCTTCGAGGGGCAATCGGTCGTCATTCTTAAAGTCGCTATTGCCGATAAAAGCGATAGTGCTACCCCGGGTACCTTTCAAGAACAAGCCCCTCTGGTGATTTCCACTGGTGATGGCGATCTTGAAATCAAGGAACTCAAACCAGCTGGAAAATCGGCCATGAGTGGCGAGGCGTGGTTACGCGGTCTTCGTCGCGGCGGTCGGTTCGTCAGTGCGTGATGGCGGGTTGATAACCCAGGATTCGTCTGTGGTCTGAACCAACCGTCCCGGAACTCTAAATCCGGCGGCTTGAGTATGCCCACCGCCACCCAGCAGCTCCGCTAGTCCGGAAATATCGACATCGGGACGTCCCGCTCGCAGACTGCCTTTAACTTCCCCTTCTCGCAGATCAGTCAGCAGTAGCATGGCTTCGAGTCCCGGAACGCTCTTGAGGAAATCTGCTAATCCTTCCGTGTCTTCTGAGGTCGCCCCAGTTTCTGCAATATCCTCAGCGGTTAAAACAGTTGAAAGTACTCCCGCCACTTTTGGACTTTGCTCCATCCGCGCCATGGCAATCCCCCACAACCGCAACTTAGCGACGGAACTTGAATAAAAGCAGTGTCGAATAATCTCCTTAAAGCGAGCACCGCGGCGAAGCAGGTCGCCCGAAGCCTCCAAGGTAGCTGGGGTGACGTTGGTATTTTGGAAAGCCGATGTATCGGTGACAATTCCCGTCAGTAAGCAGGTTGCGGCCTGGCGATTAATCTTCCACCCGGAATGGCGAGCAATGGCATAGACCATTTCGGCGGTTGAGGATGCTTCGATGTCGTACACGGCCAAACGCGGAGTGGGCGGCCGACCGGTATGTGGGTGGTGATCAATGTCGACCAATGGAGCTTTTCGTAACTCAGTTGCATCAAGACCTGGCATGGCGTCACTGCCGCAGTCCAGCATTACAATCAAGTCAGTATCATCCGGTACGGTGGTTCGAAAGGTATCTGATCCGGGCAGGAATTGAGTCTGAAGCGGCACTGGGTCAATACACATCGGAGTCGGATTACTACCCAACGTCCTTAGTAAAGCGGCTAAGCCCAAGGTGGAACCAACTGCGTCGCCATCCGGCTTACGGTGGCAGACCATCGCCGGCCGTACTGCTCGCTCTAAGCTACTTTTAACTCCTGTTAACTGCGGGCCCGGGATCATGATGATTTACCCAAGAGCGTATTAATCCGATCGACTGATTCACCTGATTGATCACGCTTGAGCTGAAGTTTTGGCGTTCGCTTCAGTTCTATTCGCCCGGCCAATCCAGCCTGCAGCTCCGGTAATTGCTTATTAAGCTCATTCCAAACCGCATCGCTATCAGGCAATACGCTCACCCACACGGTGGCGTGAGCTAAGTCGCTACTCGTCTGCACTTCGGTAATAGTGACCACCGTAGTGGTCGGCGTCAGTCGAACCATAACCCTACCGAGCTCTGCCCCCAGCAGTGCATTGACCTGGTCGATCCGGCGACTCATTACTTCCCTCCGGTGACCGGCTTGAGCTTTCTCGGCTTCGTAATGGTTCGGAAAAGGGTGACTTTTTGACCAACTTCAGCTTGCGGTCCGTCAATCGTTAGCCCACATTCCGTACCGGAGGCTACTTCTTCAACTGTCTCATCAACTTTCTGAAGCTTCTTGACCGTCCCTGACTCTTTACTGTCACCGATTCGATACTCCGATCCAGCCACGAACTTTCCGCTGGTAACCTTGCAGCCAATAATTTGATTCTTTTTGGTAGTCCGGAAAATTGCTAAGACTTCGCCCTTACCGACTTCGTTAACGATAATCTCTGGCGACAGTAACGTTTCGAGGGCAACGGTGACGTCATCAAGCAATTCGTAAATGACGTCATAGTTCGAGACTTGAACGCCGAGCTGTTTAGCTAACGCCGCGGCGGTCGGCTCAACCCGAGCCCGGAAACTGACGATCATTGCCCCGGCTGACTCAGCGGTTCGAACATCATTCTCACTAACTGTTCCGACGCCGGTATGAACCAGCGAAATTGCCACTTCGTCCTGAGAAAGTTTAGACAGGCTATTCTCAATCGCATCGAGCGAGCCTTTAACGTCAGCCATCAAAACAATCGGCAGCCGTTTAACCTTACCGGCATCGACCGCTCGCTTAATGGCTTCAACTGACAACTTGGGTTTATTTAACCGCTTGGCGTGTTGTTGTCGACGATTCAACTCTGACTTGGCCTTGGCATCCTTCTCGTCTTTGGCGCCAATCACCGCCGAACCGTAACTCGGCACTCCTGATAGTCCGGCAACTTGCACCGGCGTTCCTGGTGTCGCTTCGGTGACGCGTTTGCCATGCCAATCTTCCATCAGCCGAACTCGGCCGGTAACATCCTCCAGAACCAGATAATCGCCGACCTTCAGCGTGCCCTGTTGGACTAAAATGGTTGCAACCGCGCCTTTGGCTCGAGACAAGCGAGATTCGATAACAACGCCAGAAAGGTCTCCGTCAGGATCACCTTTCGGTTCAGCCAGGTCAGAGATAAGCAGGACTAGTTCGAGCAGTTCTGGAATACCCTCGCCTTTTTTCGCGGAAGTTTGGGCAAAGACGACGTCGCCGCCCCAGTCTTCGGCGATGACTTTGCGCTCAGCTAACTCTTGTTTAACTTTATTAACGTCGGCACCTTCTGAGTCCATTTTAGTTACGGCCACCAGGAACGGAACGCCCGCTTCCTTGATGTGATCAATGGCCTCGACTGTCTGTGGCTTGACGCCATCATCGGCCGCCACTACGAGAATTGCCACGTCAGTCATCTTGGTGCCATGAGCCCGCATGGCCGTAAAGGCTTCATGCCCTGGAGTATCGAGGAAGGTGACCAACTGCGGCTTGCCTTTGGCCGGTTTGGCCTCAACTTGATAGGCACCAATGTGCTGGGTGATACCGCCAGACTCCTTGGCGACGACGTCCGTCTGCCGAATAGCATCAAGCAGTGACGTCTTACCGTGATCAACGTGACCCAGGACGGTCACAATCGGTGGACGCGGCTTTCCTTCGGTTGGCTTAACGGTTGTAGCCGTTTCCTGCTTTTCTTCGTCCGGTGCGGCTTCGACCGCAATCCCTAAATCACTGGCAATAATTGAAGCGGTCTCAAAATCAATATCCTGATTAATCGTCGCCATCACGCCATTCTTAATCAACGCCGACATCACGTCCGGAACGGGACGTTCGAGCGTCTCCGCCAACTCTTTCACGGAAAGAACCGACGGTAGAACTACTGGTGCCTCTTGGGCGGACTCAGCCATACCCTATAGGATACCGCGCCTAAGCGCGTGGCTCTAGCACTACTCGTTACATATGCACCTTTTGAGCAGAACTAAGTCTAATTAAGGCAGTTTTCATACGAATAAGTTTCGCACGTCACGTGCGAAACGACCCAGTTCTATAGCGTTTGCATTTTCGGACCCTTGGGTTCGAAAATGTTATCCCAAAGTCTTTTTGATCTTCTCGGCGCTGACTTTACCGATCCCCGGGACGGCTTCGAGGTCTTCGATCGTCGCCGCCTTCAGTTTGGCCATGTCACCGTAGCCAGCATCGGACAGTTTTTTGAGTACACCAGCAGACAATTTACTAACGTCATCGACGGCTGGTTTGGACGCGGCCTGCTGTCGTTCTTTGACGGCCTTTTCAGGGTCGGTCAAACCTTTCACGCTCAAGGCGATGCGATGCGCATTGGCGTCAATCTCAAGTACTAAGAATTCCATTTCGTCGCCGATTTTCACCACATCGAGCGGATTCTCGACATGCTCTTCAGACAGTTCCGAAACGTGAACGAGTCCAGAGACATCTTCATCCAGTTCAACAAACGCTCCAAACGGTGTGGCGCGAGCAATCTTTCCTTTAACCTTTTGACCAGGCTTATACTTCTCGGCGGCTTTGACCCACGGATCGTCCTTCATCCGCTTTAGCGAGAGTGAGACCTTCGGTCCTTCAATACTAATAATCTTGGCTTCGATCTCGTCGCCGACTTTAACGTGCTGACGAGGATCATCGACTCGGTTCCAGTCAATTTCTGAAATATGAACCAGACCTTCTAGACCTTCAGCAAAACTAACAAACGCACCGAAGTCGACGACGCCAGTAACTTTACCTTTGACGACATCGCCTACTTCATACTTCGATAAGTTAGCTTCTGTCTCCTTGGTACGGGCCAGCTTCTCAGACAGAATCAGTTTGTTGTCCGTTTGATTAAAGTCGAGTATTTGCACGGTTAAGTCATTATTTACAAACTTACCGAGCTTTTCGAGGATCAAGTCGCGATCGCCGCCGGATACTCGTGGATAGTGTTCCGGGGCTAATTGCGAGACCGGTAAAAATCCGCGAACGCCGCTTACGTCCATCAGCAACCCGCCAGTATTGGCCTCAAGGACTTTGGCCGGGAATGAATCCTTGGTTTCAAAGAGAGCGGCCAGGTCGACCCAGGTACGGTCACGAGCGGCACGCTTGATTGATAGGACGACGTAGCCATCATCATTTTCTCGATTGACCACGGAAGCATGAATCGCATCACCTTCTTTGAGACTATCGAATGAACGACCGTCACCAATTTCACGAGCGGGAACGTAACCCGTAGCCACGCCACCTAAATCAACCCAAATTTCATTCTTGGATTTGGCGATGATAGTCGCATCCAACACTTCACCAACCTGCAGCACCGGCGGCTCAGCCGCGTCGAGCAGTTTAGCGAAACCGGAGACCGGCTTGGCGGGAGTATCGTCTGATGATTTCTTCGTTGTCATAGCGAGAATGAGGCGGCTCGAGTATCGAGGCCTGGTCTTATTAACAATGATTACGACCGTGTCCTAGTGTACCGACCGAGCCTTGGGCAGTGCAACTCTTAGTTAGCCAGCTCGGCTTTGCGGGCTTTGAGGTTCCGAATATGGGTCTGACGCTTTTTTCGCAATGAACGGTCCAAGTGCACGTCAACACCTTCGAGAATCTGGGCGGCGTGTTCCCCGCCCAGCAAGTGCGGGACAATCACGTAGTCCGATCCGGCCTCATAGAGTGCTAAGGCGGCATCGACCTGCTCGGCCGTAGTAACCACTAAGGCTTTAGGATTATTCTTTTCAAGATATTTAATGAGATAGAGACTGGCGGTTTTATTTGGCACGGTTGAAATAACGGTTCGAGCCGAGTCCAAACCAACTTCTTCAAGTAATTCATAGTCGTCGAGATCACCGTAGACGCTATTCACGCCGTGGCGCTGCAGCCGACGAATTACTTCCGGGTTATGGTCGACCACGACAATATCTCGACCCTGTTTTTCCAAGCTCGCCAGAATGCTGGCTCCCATACGGTTAGCTCCAAACACCAGGATGTGGTCGGACATGTCAGGTACTTTTTGGTGAAACTCTTTGCGGTTTACCGACCCGGCAATCCACTTCAGTGGTTTTGACAGCACTGGATACACAAACCGATTAAGCTCGAGCCAATACGTATTCAAAATAATGGTTAGGGCGAGCAAGGCCGCCGCAATTGGGACGACTACTTCGTCAACCTGGTGGAGTGAAGCTGCCAGCAACACGACGAGTAATGAGAACTCAGACATTTGTCCCAATCCAGCCCCGGTGAGATACGACGGCCGCTTGGGATATCCGAACCGCACCATAATTGCGCTGGTAACGAACGTCTTAACGAATAGCACTAGTACGGCCAGGGCCAGAATCAGCCAAAGATTATGACCAATCACTGACCAGGAAACTTCCAATCCAATAACCACAAAGAAAATTACTAGGAAGAAATCTTTCAACGGTTTTACCCGCCCGATAATTTCCAGGCTATACGGTAACGTGGCGAGAGATAGGCCGGCCACAAATGCGCCAATTTCTTTTGAGAACCCGAGGTATTCAGAGATGATTGCGAATAAGAACGCCCAAGCCACACTGGCTAAAAAGAGGAGTTCAGTCGACTTGGCGATATGGAAGAAGACTCGACCAAGGAGGTACTTGGTAACCAGCCAGGTTCCCGCTAAGAACAACAACCCTTTGATCAGGAATAGTCCGACCACTGATAATTCCAGGGAACCTTGCCCGACACCGCTTAAGATAATCAAGGCTAAAATAGCCACGACGTCTTGAAGCAAGAGAATACCGACGGAAACCTTTCCGTGCAGTGAAGCCAGCTCGTGCCGATCAATCAAACGTTTCATCACTACGGCGGTGGAACTGAAGGAGGCGGCCAGTCCGAGAATAATGGCGGTTTCGATTGAATAACCAAGTAAGAGCGTTACGGCAACGGCCCCTCCAGCTACAACCAGCATCTGAATAACACCCGCCATCAACGAAACGAGTCCGACTTTCTTTACCTGCCGCACATCGAGTTCAAGACCAATCAGGAATAGTAAGAAGATAATGCCGATGGTGGCAATGTCCTGCGTCTGGACGGTGTCGGGAATCAGATTAAATCCGCCCGCACCAATCAGCACGCCAGCCAAGATATAGGCCAGCACAATTGGCTGATGTAACAATCGAGCCACCAGCCCAAGGGCCGCTGAGGCAATAATGACGACTCCAAGTTGTAGGAAAATGCTATCCATCGGCGTACTTTACGTTTAGTCAGATACCTGAAAATTGCCTTAGCATACAATAAAATAGCCCCTACGTCAAGGTGTGAGGTTTTCATACGGTTTGAGCTTCGCGATTCATTCGCGAAGCGCTTAGCTCAAGAGCGTTTGCATTTTCGGAGCCTTGGCTTCGAAAATGTATATATTATTTCGGGCCGATGTTGAAGCCGGATAAACCTTGCTCGTAGCGGGAGGAATAATTGGTGCCGCTAGCGTTGGCACCGGCATAGAGCGTTTCATTCGAAGACGAGACTCCCAATGAGTACACCGTTTTGGCTAACTTAAGCTGGGTCGGTACGAAGTTTCCGCCATCAGGGTTAGCGCGGTAAATCACTGCGTTGGTAGCAAAGTAAAGGTTCGATCCCGCGACCGCGATGGCTTGGACTGGAGATCCGCTCGCCGGTAGGGCGTTCCCTACTGACTGCCAGTTGGCTCCAAAGTCGCGAGTCAGGAAAAGGCCTTTGTCAGTTCCCAGATAGAGTCCGCCAAATCCAGCTGCCAGCGACCAAGCCGTTTGATTGTTCTGCTGTAAGTTTCCGTTGGCTGGAGCAAATGCGCCTCCGTCAGCACTCCGCCACACACCTTGGCCGGCCGTGGCCGCAAACACATTCGAACCGGATAGTACTAAGGCTGTAATCGGAGTCTTTTCAAGAGCAAAGATGCGCTCCCAGGTAGTTCCGCCGTCGCGAGAACGGTAGACGCTACCCAGCTGATCGCCAGCATAGAGCGTTGACCCATCAGGTGAGATAGTGAGACTGGTAACGGATTGTCCTGGCTTGGAGACCGTAAAGACATCATGAAGCGATTTGCCGCCATCATCTGATTTGATGACCTTTCCGTAACCACCACTTACCCCGCCCAAATAGAACGTATTCCCTTCGGTCGGGTGAAACAGGGCGGCCTGAACGGTCATGGCCTTGGTCGAAGTCGGCAATTCTTCAGTCAGCTTTTTCCACTCCCCGCCAGCATTAGTGGTGAAGTAAATATCATTATTCGTGCCGGCAACAACCGTATTCGCGTCAGTATGACTCACTCCGACCGCGTTCACTTCCAGCGGCGGATAGGTTTTCGGCTTCTTGATGCCCGTGGCGGTCAAATCCGGAACCGAGTTCCACGACGAACCAGCGTCCTTAGTAGCAAATACGCCCGACTGTTTCGGGGGATCGTTCAAGCAACCAGAGGCCGAAAGGACTAATCCTATGGTCGCCACGGTGGCGGCGGTTCGAAGCACTATAGTTCGTATGTTCATGGTGTCTATCGTAATCGTATCAAGCGAAGAATAGTACCTAGTTGAGGGGTTTTTTGCAACCGGCAGCAGGCCAGAGGGATTGACAAATGTGCCCAGATACCGTATGATTAAGCAATTTTTCCGAGTTCCTATGAGCAAAAACCAAAACCTAAAAGAAATCTTTATGCCGACCGTCCAGAAGGTCATCCTGGCCCTGGTGGTCGCTGGCTTTGGGCACCTCTTCCTCGTCGTCGCCGACTTACGCTCTACCGGGGAAGACCTAGACCTCGTTCGTGAATTCTGGGTGACGAACCTGATCAACGCTCTACCGTACCTGGAAACCGACAATACCGCTCTTAAATTCATCACCTTCTTCACCCTGAGCTACCTGATTGTCTGGGGCTTCAGCAAGTTTTTCACCGCCTTCGACAACGTCCAGCAACTAGCCACTAAGAAACTACGGAAGCACTCATGAGTCGCCCACTTAAAGAACGGTTTGGTATGGCAACGGTCGTCATTGTGGCCATCGTTGGTATTGCGGCCGGCCTGATTTTCCTAGCCGCCGTGCTCTTCCCGACCGAATCATCCCAAGCCGGACTCGGAGTCGGTGCATTAGTCGGTTCAGTTCGAGAACAAATTGAGACCGTGAGTACGCTGACTGGTCTCTCGATTGGCGCTGATCTGCTTCTGTTTATGGCCGCCTACATTCTGGTCTGCATGTTCCTCTGGATGCAAAGCGAGCTACGAACGTACTTCGGTAACCGGAGTCACTTCGAATAATGCAGTGGATTTCGGAAAAACTCGATGCTACGTGGAAGCGTGTCTTAGCGGCAGCCGTGCTTTCCGGTGCGATTATCCTCGCCGTCAGCACGTTCGCCTCGAGCTCATACGTTCAGACCCAGAAAGTCCAAATAGAGTCCGCCCGTGGGCAACACTGCCTGAGCTGGAAGTATCAAACCGTGAATAAAGAAACTCACGTGTCGTGTAATAAATGGGCTAATCCTTGACAACCAAGGACTTTAGTGGTACTATTCTCTAATTTCCTAAAACAAACCCCGCATGCCAAACCCAATCCCCAGCCCGCTCCGATCAATCCTGAATTGGTTCAAAGGTAGCCACCTGCGCTTGCTATTAAGCGGCCTAGCTATTGTCACGGTTATTTCCGCGGTTAGCTTATTCGCTGGCGGGGCTACCGTTGGTTCCGTAGCTCCGGGAGATCTGCCAAAGGCCGGTCAAGCTGGTCTGATTGTATTCATTACGTTCTTAATCGCTAGCGCCGTCTACTACGGTGGGCGCCGCTACCTGGCCAAGCGAAATAAGTAACGAACCATGGCTCAATCACTACATATGTTGACAACCACGCGCTTTAATGGTACTATGCTCTAATTTCAAGAGAAACCAATACCAAGAGAATCCTGATGACTCAGCAAAAACAATCTAGCCATTTCCACGGCCACACCGGCCGGGTGGCGCTGGTGGCCCTGATTGTGGCTTTGAGCATAGTGGCGGCCGTGAGCACGTTTGCCGCCGAGCCGACCGTTGAGAACCAGCCGTACGCCGTTCCCGATCAGTCAGCGTCCCAAGTGAATGCCCTGGAAATTACTCCGCAAGAAGAGGCCTCCCTCGAAGGTGAAGTAGATGTTTCCGAAAGTGATGCGGAATCGATCCCAGAAATTGGTACCGAATCTAACGGAACATTGCAAGATTCCGGGGGCCAGGGGTAACCATGGCTCGTTCACGAAAAAATATACTAGGGCGAGTTGCTCATTGGGTCAGCCAACATCGAATACCCATCGCCGTCTCCCTTGTTGTCGCGATTGGGTTGATTGCCTCACTAACCATTTTCGCGGCCGGACCAGGCTATAGAGCTGGAGGCGACAATTCACTAGAAGCACAAAAAAGTCGAGTCCAAGACCGCCGAGAAAATATCGTACAGCAAGATCGGGCGGAACAAGCTGCCCAAGCGAGACAGCAAGCGGCAGCCAAACAGGCTAAAGCCGACAAGAACTTGAAAAAGGCCGAGAAAGAAGCCGTGACAGCCGCCGCCAACTACAACAAGCAAAAAAAACATTACGATCAGGCTACAGAAAAGCTAAATAAGATTCGAAAACAGAAAGACCAAGCTCACGCACAATGCAATTCGGGAGATCAGTCGGCTTGCAGTCGCGAGAAGGAATTGCTTGGTCAACGTGCCGTTGCTCTGACAAAACAGGCTACAGCCAAAAACGACTACGATAAGGCTAATAAGCGTTTGCAAGCCGCCGCTCAAAACTATAAGAAGACTTACAAGAATGCCAACGGCAAGAATCCTAAGAACGACTTGCCCGCCAGGGCTAATGCCGGCGGGTCGGGTGGTTCGGGGGTATCCAGCTCAGGTGGCAGCGCGGGTGGTAGTGGATCAAGCTCCGGCGGTGAGAGTGCTGGATCAAGTAGTGGAGGTAGCGGAAACAGTTCGGCTAAGAAAGCCGTCCCCGGCAGCATCCAAGTCACCGTTCTTCAGCAAGTAGACAGCCAGAAGACCGCCAAGATGCCAAAGGTTCGAGTCACCGTCAAGCCAAAGTGCAAAGCCAGCCTGAAACGA
>SICC01000022.1 GCA_009694835.1 Patescibacteria group bacterium | reverse complement strand
CTCAGAACGTTCACCTTGCGCGGCCTTATTTGAACGACGTGCAAAGAACTTCTCTAAGAAGCCCGGCTGCTTCGGCGGTTCACTGGGGAACGTCTGTTCGGCCGGTTGGTCAGCCATGTTGTCCTCCCGTTTGATCCGGCGTGGTCTGGGTTTCCGTTGGAACGGCGTTGGTGTTCGGCATGCCGCCACCAGACTCAGCTTGCGGGCTGCCCTCGGCACTCGGTCCCTTTTCGTCACGAACCGGGGTGTACTCGGGAGCTACTTCGGTTGGGATATTCGGCTGGGCCGAAGTTCGGCCAATGCTGGCCGCCGTCAAATCGTCAACATTTACCAAACGCTGTTTAGTCGATGTCGACGGATTGTAGATGGAGTAGAACAGCTCAACCAACTCTTCCGAGTTGAGGGTAGCCGCTCGTAAGCCGACGCCGCCAAGCCCGGAAGCCAAAGCTTCGATTCGCTGCATCAGCTGAACTTTATTCTTTTGGAAGTCACCTTCAGACACCTTGACCTTGGTTTGGTCTGGCCCAGTGGCGAACAGCTGGGAGATTCCCTTGCTGACTTGCTGGTTGGCACTCGGGAAGAATGGCACAACCACGAAGAAGCGCTTGTCCATGATGTTCGTAACTGAAATCAGCCGTTTGATGAACTCGGTGTATTCGAGAATCTGTAATTTCACCAATTCAACTTCTTGGATCTCGGCCCGCTTTTCTAACTTTTCGAGATAAAAGTCTAAGTCGAGTCGACGTGACTGCACCAGAATCTGAATCGGAAAGGTTAACGAATTCAAGAAGCGTTGGTAGGCGTAGATAATCGCATCCTGTTCTCCGGCTGACTTCAGCGAAAAGTTAACCGCACTGGTCATCAGCACAGCTCGCAACGAACCATCCTTCATAATCACGATGCCGTCTTTGATTTCCTGAATCGGCAAATAGGCCTGCGTGGATGCAGCTTCCTTTTTAGCCTGGGCGGCGGTTTTCTTGGTTTGTGGTTTGTCGGCCATGATAGTTAGACGTTAGGCGTTGGACGTTGGGAAACGGAAGTCGGACTCGTTTTCTTGAGAGATGGTTTGGAGACACCCTGCTTCAGCATCTGGTCGAGCTCGGAGCTTGAACGATCACTACCGCGAGCTTCATCCTCGGCTTTCAGAATATCTTCTGGTTGATCTTCATCAGCTAAGAAAATATTCAGGTTTGGCTTGGCTTCCGGTTCGCTGGTGACCCGGCCACCAATATCAGCTTGGTCGACCTCACTCCAACCGCGAGTATCCACGACGTGGGACAGGTGCTGCAGGCGGCTGCGAACCTCGTCTTCGGACGGTTCGTTCCTGGTTACCTTTGGCACACTGGTTTCGTCGTGCAGTTTAATCTCACCGAGTGACGGAATCCGTTTCCAGACCCGACGCGTTGGTTTGAGCAGGAAGGCCAGGAACGAGGTGATGTATTTGGAGAAGGGCTGGTCGTTAGGTTTAACGAAAATGAAGGCCACCGTTACGCCCCAGGTAATGATTGTCAGTATCCAGAAAACGAGCGGTGCGACGGGGTAGAAGACTGAGTAGCTAATAAACGTAATCACGCCTGCGCCCAGGGCCAAGAGGAACTGTTTGAGCGTCAGCGGACCGAAGATCTTGTCTTCGAGATCGACGTTTTGCGGGATTTTGTAGGATTGTGGCATGTTTGTTTGACGTTCTTCTGACCCGGAAAAATTACATAATAATAACAGAACTAAGCGTAAATGTCAATACTAAGCGGTTTCCCAGCGCGGTTTATCACTCGTCAATTACTATCATCCATAAGGTGACAAGTGTATCAGTTAATGAGCAACGAACGCGCACGTCCGTGCCCTGCTAACGAATTATGTATCTTGCTGATAATCTGGCGGTTGTTGTTGCTCTGCTTGTTGGTAGCTTTGCGGTCCAGTCGCGCCTAGCGGAATAAATCGGTCTTCGCGCGAATCCAACATTCCTGAATGAATCGCCCGGCGAGCCCGTTCGAATTGCGGCCCTTGTATGTGGTCCCAGTTTCCAGCGTGCCGGGTTCGTTTTGAGTCCGGAGCACTATTTCGGTGCCGAGCGTTAATATTCTGACGTAAGGCGTTGTAGTTAAAGTTCTTACCCTGTAGGCCACCGTCGCTGACCATCTGGCGGACCATGCTGCTGGCACCCGGCATAGCTTGTGAGGCAGTGCTGGTAGGATTCATGTAATCCCAGAATGGGGTTTGAATTTTTCGTAAGCCGTCACCGTCAACGGAACTCATCGAAAGGGCGAATCCAGTAGTGTCAAAATCATTAATACCAAACTGGTGTCCATCCCCATACCGTTTTCGTTGGAGATGCTTCATAGCCAGGTCGCTCTCCGCGAACTTTTGGTAACCAGTATGTCCAAATCGTCGAGCAACATTGTCATCCCACCAACCATTTTTAGCCAGCGCTTTAGCTGTCGCACGCTGTCCAACCGTGCTCTTAGCTTGTTCCAGTTGGTCAGCACTCATCGAGGCGGCTAGCTGAGCTTTCTGGGCCTGGGGAGCCAAGATGTAACCCATTGTCTGGCGGTAATCCGGATCCTGCCAACCGATTGAATCAAGTGCGTTCAATCGTTTGTCTGCTAGTTCTTCAGTTACTGTACTGGCTTGCGTTGCGTCCCGGCCGGTTAATGAGGCGGCCAGACCAGTATTGCCGAGCGCATCGTAGATTCCGGTTTGCCAGCCAGCGGCTCGTTCAAGTCCCCGCTGCTGTTGGGCGTCTCCGCGCAACTTCATGTAGCCCTTACCAGTTCTGGCCAACTCACCAACATTCATGCCATTGCCGAGTGGAATGGAACCAGCCAATCCGAGCCCACCCTTACCCCCAAGCTTGGCCCCGGCCATACCGCGCTTGGCCAGCATGGACATCAGTCGGCCACCGAGGGCCATCGGAATCATTACGGCCGCAAAGATGAGCCCGGCATAGAAGATGGCCGAGAGGATAGCATTGGTAGTGCTATCGTCCGGAGCATTGTTGAAGGCCGCAATGCTTCCGATATAGAGCAGGATGAACGAAATCGGGGCCATGTAGACCCAGCGAATCCACTGCGTTAGTAACTTACTGGCTTCTCCTCGAGTAAGCGGCAAGACCATAAACAGGAACAACACTGGTGAAGCGGCCGCCAGCAGCCAGATGACAATGATTCTGATGATGAAGAAGAAGAGCAGGACGATCAGGGCTATCAACATGATCAGGGCGGCTAGCAATAACACGACCGATTCTCCGAACCCAGAACCGCCGCTTGACCCCGCAATCTGTGCCCCGCCTTGTTCGACAACATGCTGCGCTTGGGCGGCGAATGGGCTGCTCAACACCGTGGCGGTGTTCAACATCACCTCCGCAAACAGTAAACTGAAGTTTACTGAGATGACTGCGAATATAAGGATGGGTAAAAGCGATCGGACGTTATATTTCTGCGGGTCTATTCGAACAATAGTCATGAGCGCCAAGGCTACCAGCACAATGGTGAACAGAATATTCACTAAATCGCGAACAACTTTCCAGGCCGCTTGAATGCCAGGCGAAAGTTCACCCTGATTGATGGCCCAGATGAGTGCACCAATAATGGCGCCACTCATGGCATTGATGACTTCAGTCACCTTCGATACAGCCAACTGGAACGGGTCGTTACCAGTGCGGTCCAAGAAGCTCGAGGACCCCTCGGTGGCGGTGATGCCGCTTTCTTTAGCCCACTTCAGGGCATCTGGTCCGGCTCGGTCGTTCAAGACCTTTTCGGCCAGGGCACTGTCTTGAAAATCGACCAGGTAGCCGACGACGTTATCCAGGTCGACGCCGTCCCCTGGATCGCCCCAGACCAATCCGCCGAAGTTCGATGAATCATTGGTAACGCGGTAGACGAACTTGAGCTGACTTTGAATCTGGGTGTTGCCGTTGAACGGAGAAAAGAGGTAGTCAGTAGAATTTTGTCCGCCGCTGGCGTCCAAATGGTGGGCCTCGGTCATCCGGAAGGTTATTCCGGAAACGATTATTCGAATGCTCTTGGCCGAGACCGAATCGGGATTACTGGGCAGTGGACTGGGCTTGGTTTGGTAGTCTTTGATTTGTTGATCGGAAACCCCGAACAGTTCTTTGGCCTGGTCACTACTGGTGAGCCCCTGGACGTCGCTGGCACTAACGGCCAGGGCCATGCTTGGCACCAGGAAAGCCGCGACTAGCAATCCAGTTAGCGCACGCGGAAACCACCGGCGTACTGAGCGTCGGATTACTTCTCGATTCTGCTGTGGCCTTGCGGTGCCTGGGATGTTCTGCCTCCTGATGAAAGATTTCATTGTATGCTGTAACGCTCTTTGTGCGAACCGGTTTGGTGGTGACGCGTGGCGCGCTTCTGCCACCTGTACGGTAAACACTAAAAAAGCCCTCAATTATGCAAGAATTGAGGGTCGGGGTCAAGGAGTTACTTCTAGGGATTACGTGAGCTTGCCAGCCTTTGCAGCGTCATATAGTTTTTGATGTCGCTTAACTGCCTCCGGATCTCCGCCATCTTTTTCCTTTTGTTTGAGCTGTTTCCACATATCTTCCCGTGCCTTCGCGTTACCGTGTCTGATCACACCGCGAATGAAGGAACTTCGGTCACTGGCATTTGAAATTCGATTACGGCCGCCGACTTTAACGTTCTCGGATGCAGCCACATTAGTAACGGCGTGAAAGGCACGCTGACCAGCATCACCTTCATGACCAGGCTGGAACGAAGACTTGTGCATAGAACCCCAGTACATTTCTTTGGTAGCTTCTGGGCCAACTGCGCCAATATGCGATTCGATTCCCGTCAAAGCGGCCTCGCTTCGGTCTCCATTTGGATCCATTGAGGCCAGGACCGGGTCGTGATTTTTCATATAGGCTTGGTTACCCGCAGCAATCTGTTCCTGCTGTTTATCTGCGGGCAAGCTAGATAGATACTCTTGGGTAAGCATTCCATCCTGTGCGAGTAACTTACCGGCCGCGCGTCGACCGACTTCATCGTCAGCCAATGAGGCGGCAGCATAGAGCCCATCCTTCTTTAATTGGGCGGAATTACCTTCAGCGATGAGTTTTCGCTGCGGGTTTCCAACCTTATTACCCATTTGCTGAATATCTTGACCGTATTTATTTTCCAAGGAGGCTTGCTGAGCACCAATTTGTGCTGGGGTTCCTCCCGTGAGCGCTTGTCCAAATCGGCCTGGCATACTTTGAGCAATTCTACCTTGTAGTCCCGTAGCCCGTAACTGAGCATCTTGTTCCTGAGCCTTTTTTCGTTGACCGAGATAGGCCTGGGCAGTCCGTCCGGTCTTGGTAGAGAGGGCTCCTTTGCCAACTAGACCGGCACCCTTCTTGCCAAAGCTTCCAGCCTTTTTCGCTCCACCAACTGCTCGACCCATCACCTCGCCGCCCAACTTGAGCGGGATGATGACGGCCGCGATCAGCGCACCAGCAAAGAAACCGACTTTCAGAATGAACCCAGGATCTTGCGGGTCGCTGACCGCATCATTAGCGCTACCACCGGAAATGACTTCGGCGGCAATGAACAGGATGACGAATGACACGGGAGCCATAAAGATCCACTTCACGGCGTTCTTCCACCAATTGCTGGAGAGTGATCGGGTGACTGGCAAAATCATAAACAGGAAGACAAACGGTGAGAGTGCGGCTAGTAACCAAATCACTAGAATGCGGATCAGGAAGAAGAAGGCCAGGATGAGCATCGAGATAAAGACAAAGAAGAGCACGACTACCGCTACGGCGGCCGGGCCGATCCCAGCGTCAGGATTAATGATGCTTCCGTCGACCGGTGGATTAGTAATTAATTCACGAGACACTGCTAAGAATGGCTGCGAGAGGATGAAGGCCAGGTTGGTCATGATCTGCACTAACAGCAAGCTGAAGTTCACGGCAATGACTGCGAAAACCAGCCGCGGCAGCAAGGACCGGACACTGTATTTCTCGGTATCAACTCGCAGAATAGTGGCCATGGCGATGACCGAGAGAATGACGATGAAGATAATGTTGACGAAGTCGCGGATGGTCAGCCAGGCTTTGGTCAGACCGGGGACGTTGGCGATGGTACCGACGTCAACCAGGTCGGACAGCCAGCCGGACGCCGTATTGATAAGGCTACTGAAGAATTCAGCTACCGATCCGATGACATTCTTGATGGCCTCAGCGAATGTACTGGTGTTGGTGTCACAAATCTCGATGTTCTTGTAACCCTTTTCTTTGAGGTCAGCCTCTAAGGCATCTTTGTCTTCGGCATCGGATGTTTTGTCTGCCAACTTCCCAATGTCGGTAACACTAGTATCTGAAATATGTGAGTCCTGGTTGAATGAGCTTCGACAAGATGACGCATACGCAAAATGTTTGTCCCCCCTCTCGCGCGGATCACGCCCGAGCGGATCTTGATGATCAGCCAATACGCCAATCGCCAAGCTTTTGTTGTACTCATTTCGGAAGATAAAGAGGTTGCCTTCTTTGTCTCCAAAGAGATCGAGGTCGGGTTTATCTCGGTTTTCGACTTCGGTTAGAACAAAGTTAATCTTTTCCGGATTAACGCCGGACGGTAAGTCAGATGGATGGAAATCCCCGTCAGTTTGGGATGCGACAGATAAGTACGGATTACCTTTGTACTTGGCGAGCTTTGAGCCAGGTTGAGGTACATATCCACCATCACGGACGTAGAGCGGTAGGTGGAGTGAGCTGTGATCACCATTCGGATTACAGTGACCGCTGTTATTAAAGAACCCGTCACAGGCCAGGTCTCGGTTGGTCATTCCTTTCAAGAAACTCGTCATCGGCTCCAAGACAAATGGACGGTCAGCGGCCGCGTTGTCATCTTCGGCTTGCTGTATTGCTTCCTGGGGCCCTTGGTAGTTAAGCCCACCTGCTCTACCTTGAGCCTGTACCACTTGAGGGAGCACAACTGTCTGCATTAAGGCTGGAAGAATAAACCCAGCCGCCAGCACGGCCAACAGTGACCAGCGGAGGTTTTTGAGTTTGGGAATTCGGATCTTCATCAGGTTGGGTTTATTTTCAGGCGCAGTACGCCATTCAAAAATTGCATAATCATACCAAAAATAGGCTTGATTGTCAACCAAGCACCTCCTAGCGTGTACCAACGCAGAAAGTAATACTTAGCAACTACGTTTCCTGGAAGTCAGGTTCCGTCCAGGTAACTGTGGGAGGTGCTTGGTCAACCAATCACCCATGTGGAGTAAACGATTACTACCCTTTGTCTAGCGGCTTTCGAGTTTGGTCACTCGTTTATCAAGCGCCAAGTGAACACTAATAGGCGTGTATCCTTGTTTGACTTCTCCAATTTCAGTCTTTAGTTCGGCGTGATTTCGATCCATTTTATCGCTGAGCATCTGGAATCCCTCGCCGAGTAGTTTCATCGTATCTTGTTGTTTCTCAAATAGTACGCCGTATTTTCGGTCGACCGAGTCAATTTTACTATCCAGCGAACTGATCGCACCGGAAAGCTCCCGCTTTGTCTGTTTAATTAACGTAATGAGGTCGCGCTCAGCCATATCCTTAGTATGACAAGCAAGCATAGCTCTATGCAAGTGGATAACCCCAACGAAAAGAGGCCGACTAGTCGAGGGCCTCTTTTTCGAGTATCGCCAGCACTTAGTCTGAGACCGTGTACTTTGCGTTGACGCCGAGGTAGCTCTGAACGAGCGTAACCAGGACGAAGGCGATGAAGATAATAATCAGACCGAGCACGGCGTAGAGGATGGTGTTTTTGGCACCGGCCACCTGTGTTTCATTGCCAGTACTGACCACGTAGCGGAAGCCGCCGATGATCAAGAACAATACGGCCACCGCGCCAGCGAAGAGCAACAGCGCGTTGACGACGTTGAACAATACGTTGCCGAGGTTGTCTGCACCAACCGGGTTCGGAACGTCAGGCTTCTGTTGGGCCATGGCGGTTTGGGCCGACGTGGCTACCACCAGGGCGCTGCCGCCGAGTCGGTAAAAAGTTCGTTTGATTCCTTGCATATGTTTCACCTCCTTTCTAGTTGATTCGATCGGGCGACCCGAGGGTGCTGGCGACCAGGTTAAATAGTAATGCGCTCATAAATACGACAATTAATCCGATGACTGCATAGAGTACCGTCTTTTTGGCACTTTCCGCTAGGTCGGGGTTTCCTTGCGAGGTGATGTAGCGGTAGCCACCGAGGATGATAAACAGCACGGCCGTGGCTCCGCCGAAGACAAAGATGATCATTGCCAGGTTCTCTAGTACGCTGCCGACACTGTTCGGGGTTCCAGGGACGTCTACTTGATTTACCCGATTCTTCGATTGAAGTACTTGTTGAAGGAGAGCCACAATTCCGTAGGAACTAATCACCAAGATGAATCCCATAATTGACCAGGTCAGTCCTTGTTTGGCTTTCTCAATCTTTTCGGGGTTACCGGCCGCCAAAATGTACTGATAGCCGTTGACCACAATGAAGATGGACGCGATGGCCGAGGCAAATAGTAGAGCCCAACGAATAAGCCAGACGAGCACATCGATAATATCTTGCTTACCAAGCTGTGAAGGGTCCTTTGGAATCACATCGCCGACTAAGCTTTGGGCATGGGTCACTTCCGGAACAACCAGAATGCCCAGTCCAATGGTGATAGCAGAAATGATTAGTAATTTTTTCATGGTCCGAATTTGAATCCGAGTGAGTCGGAAGCGTAGGAAATAATCAGCACGGCCGTATATGAAATGACCACACCGAAGACGGCGTAGGTCAGACTCTTTTTAGCTTTCTCAATCAGATCGGGATTCCCTTGAGCCACCATGTAGCGGTAGCCGGAGATGGCCAGATAAATAGTGGCGATGGCCGGGAGGAATACCAGTAAGACGTTGAAGAAAGCTTCGACCACATCGGCCAAGCTGCCCCAATTAGATTGAGACTCGACCCCGCCAATCCCCGCCGCCTGAGCCGCCGACGGAATCAGCAGGAGAGTCAGGATTAAGAGAAGTCGTTTCATTTCTTGTTGTTACTATTCTGAGTCTTATTTTTCTGGTTGGCGTTGATCTGATCCTGATTGCTGTTGTTCGGCTGAATTTGGTTGGTGCCGCCACCGCTTCTGGAGAAGTCGATGTCTCCGCATCCAGTCTCACCCGGTCTGCACGGGTTTTCAGCCGTTCGCGGGTTAATCGTATTCAGAATCAATGCTGCCAGAATCAGCAATCCTAGCCCGATCAATGATTTTTCAACAATGTCTTTGGCGTCAGCAATTTTTTCCGGGTCACCGTAGCTGGTCATGTAACGGTAGCCGGCGTAAATCAGCATCAGGACCGCTACCAATCCACCAACGATGGCTAGAAAGTTGTAGGCATCATTAACGTATTCAACCACAGAGGTCTTTTTGACTTGCTGCCCCGTAATCGGGTCGATGTTCTCGCCATTCACATCTTCGCCGCGTTGCTTTGCAGCTGAGGCGGCTTGATCTTGAGCACTTTGGGCGACCTGCTGTCCGTCTGAAAACGGAGCGGCTTTAGCCAGACTAACCGGTCCGAACAGGATGGATCCGGCTATCAAAAGCAGTACGAGTGGTCTAATTATTCGCATAAGGGGCGGATTTGGGTTCCCGCTAAATTGGATAAGAGTACCATGGTAGAGCTAAAAAGTCTAGGTGTAAAGGTTGGAAGTTTACTCACTCCCCTTGTGTCTTGAGATCCCTCAAGACGGTGGTCAG
>SICC01000021.1 GCA_009694835.1 Patescibacteria group bacterium | reverse complement strand
AGGCACACCCTGTTTGCGTTACCTGCTTTTTGTTGGAGGCAGTCATGAACGATGACGTTCGCCAACCAAACGAGTCTGACAATCGGAACCAGCCGCCGCCACAAGTGCCGCCGGTAGATTTGCATCGTCGCTACCAGGAACAGCAGACGGCTCAGACTCCGTCGGCGACGCCTGCACCAGCTCCAACCCCGCAGGCCGATCAGGTGACGCCGCCCGTGCAACCAGCT
This sequence comes from Patescibacteria group bacterium, assembly GCA_009694835.1. Taxonomy (GTDB): domain Bacteria; phylum Patescibacteriota; class SICC01; order SICC01; family SICC01; genus SICC01. The sequence goes on along the minus strand of SICC01000021.1, from coordinate 9,521 downwards.
CCCCAGCCAGCCCCTGTGCAACCACCGGTTCCGCCTCAGCCGGTTCCGCCAGCGCCAGCTCCGGTGCAACCGCCGCCGCTTGCGCCGGTAGAACAACCGACACCGGCAGCAGCTGTACCACCTTCCGATGTTCACCCCCACATTGATCATTCGCTGCGCACTATCAAGGTTGGCCTGCTGGTCTTAATCGGACTGTTCGCCGTCGCCTCACTCTTCTTTTTGTCTCAGACGGTGATGCGGCCGAGTACTAAGTCGACCCCGCAACCGACCCAGACCACCAATAAGAGTACCGGCCAGGCCGGACAGTCCAACCCGGTCAGCTGTTTGTCCCAGACTGGTCCGGACGTCACCACCACCTCCCAGTCGTTCGTCAACATGGACGGTACCCAGTGTACCTACCGCTCTGGCCCCACCGAGGAAACACTGATCCTGAACGGTAAGCTGAGCGGCCGTAATACCGAAGGAACCGGGATGTCGGTCACCATCAACGTCAACGGCAAGCCGTGTAACGGTGGTGAGTCGTTGAACTACTCGCGGACCTTTACCCCGATGTTCTCGAACTGCGCCTACGTGGTCCCGGCCAATTCGGCGGTGGCCATTCAGTGGCAGTTCCTGTCCCCGTTCGGCGGCAGCGCGGCCGTCATTCGGTCCAATAAAAATATTGCCCCATCAATTACTGGAGTAGCTATACCGAAAACAGATAATCAGCCGTGACACGGCTGGGTCTCGTATCGTGCCTCAATGCGAGGCCTGGCCTTGTCACCGCTGACTCCCCTACCACACTCCCTTCCGCTTGCTTGACAAGCAAGCATTGGCAAGAGTAAAGTGGATTAGCCATGCCGGATTTCTCAAAGCGAGACCTCATCAAAATCCTGACGGGGGCGCTGGACACCCAGTTCAAGCGCAGCGAACGGACGTTTGCGACCAAGGGCGATTTAGGGCACTTCGCGACTAAGGATGACCTTTCAGCAGGCCTCGTCTCGCTCGAGAAGCAGATGAACGACCGATTCGCGACCAAGGATGATCTCAAACGGTTTGCGGCGTCGGCAAAACACGACCTGGCCCGAATGGAGTACAACATCACCACCGCCGTGAATCAATCGCAAGACGCCTACGTCCGGCGCCCGGAGCATACTGAGCTCAAAGGACGTGTGGCCGTGCTTGAGCGAAAAATGTCTTCCGATGACTGAATTGACTAGACGTGATCTCGTTGAAGTCATGGCTGAAGCCACGGATAGAAGCCTCGAGAGAATCAAAGGGCGTCCGCGCATTGGACCAAAAAGGCTCCGCCTCTGGTTCCTCCGAAGGTCATTCTGGAGAAGTTTGCATCGCCGCCGGCGCTAGAACACCGTAAACGTCTGAATGACCTGATCGTAGGTCGCACGGTACGGCGAGTTTTGGACTTGCTGGAGGATGAAGGCACTGCCATTTCCGGTGATGATGGTGTTCAGGTACGGCAGGAATCCGTACGGCGTCTCGTACTGGAAGGCCGGCCGGCCGTTGACCGTCAGTTCCTTGGTCTTGATCTGCGATTGGTCCTCCTGGGCGTATTCCGGCCGGGCCTTGTACCACTCAGTCGGGCTGAGATTGCCCGGATTCGGCTGGGTCAAAATTGCCAAGGTGGTTTCTTCTTCCCCTCGCGCCAGCGCCTGGGAAATCCCGAAGGTACTTCCCTGCCCCCCTGGACCTTGGGCCCGGTTCCGATCGAAGAAGTTCACGACTTCTGGCGACTTCGCCTCGACCTCCCAATTGTCCGGATACTTGATGCTGTATTTGTACTTCTTATTGGTGTACGTCTTGAATTCACTCGGCTTCTGGCTGGTGGTAATCTGACCGTTCTTGGTAAAGGTCTGTTGAATAACGGCCGGAGTTTCCTTCTTCACATCAATCGGTACTGACACCTCGTCGTAGCCAGTTAGCTTCAGGGTGACCGTGTGTTTTCCAACGTTGGCCGAAAACTTAGTCGGACTTTTAGCTTTACGCTCTTTACCGTCTAAGAGAACCGTAGCTTTTTCCGGCGAAGTATAAATTTCGACTTTACCTTGCTCTGGGCTGTTCGACGATTTTATCGGGAAATCCTGGGTGACTAGATAGTAGGCTGCCCCGGCCGCGACTACGGCAGCGGCGGCCACGGCTATCCAAAAGCGCGGCCGTTTGTAGAGCGGTCGCGGTTTTTTAGCTGGAATCGTATGTGTGTCCATTCGGTGGTTTAGTATAGCAAACGTGACGTCATCCCCGCGAAGGCGGGGATCATTAGCAGGCTACTATAATGTATCCATGAAAAAGCAATTCTTCGTCTACATTATGAGTAATAACCATAAGACGCTCTACGTTGGTGTAACCAGTAACCTTACGCAGCGAGTATATGAGCATAAGTTTGGAGTAGTCGATGGGTTTACAAAGAAATATCGATTAGAGCAATTGGTGTTTTATGCGGAATACTTCGATGCGGAGAGTGCCATCATTCGTGAAAAGCAAATCAAGAAGTGGAATCGGGCGTGGAAACTGCGGTTGATTCGTGAGCAGAATCCATTGTTTGTCGATCTATCTTCAGAAATCCTTTGACTGATCCCCGCCTTCGCGGGGATGACAAGGTACGTCGCTTCAGAAATTACCTGACTGATCCCCGCCTTCGCGGGGATGACGGGTGGAGTGCCGGGGATGACAAATTAATTTGAACGAAAGCTATTTCAGCTTCCGCTGATCCCAGGCGATTTTCTTACCCGCGATTGAGATGGTGGCGTTCTTGTCTGCACCCAGCTTCTCCAAACGCTTGGGAACGCCCATACGGTTAGCAATCCACCAAAACCGACGAACCGCCCCAGGATTTTCAAAGTCCGTCTGCTGAGCCAAGCGTTCGAGCCGCGGCCCACTGACTTTGAACGTGTCTCCGTCCTTGGTGACACTGACGGCTCGCGGCGCCAGCTCATCAACCGTGAAGGTTGGCATGGCGTCCGCGACCACGGGGGGCTTGGTTGCTGACGCGAGCTTCCCTGCAGCCCGAAGTAACTCTGGAATGCCTTCACCGGAGACCGCTGATACCAACTGAACCGATTGCCCTAAGCGTTGCTCGACGTCTTTCTTGAGTGTTGGACGATCGGCTTTGGCTACGGCATCAATCTTATTCAGTACTACAATCTCTGGCTTCTTCGAAAGTTCAGGACTGTACGATTCTAATTCCTTGCGGATGGTCCGGTAGTCAGCCACCGGATCCGGAACGGTCGCATCGAGTAAATGGATGATCACTCGTGTCCGTTCGATGTGCCTCAGAAACGCATCGCCCAGCCCTTTGCCTTGGTGCGCCCCTTCAATAAGGCCAGGAATATCAGCGACCGCGAACCGTTTGTCGTCGACTTGGGCAATTCCGAGCTGCGGAATCGTCGTCGTAAACGGATAGTCAGCAATCTTCGGCTTGGCCGAGGTTATCCGTGAAAGCAGTGTGGACTTCCCCACTGAGGGAATACCGACTAGGCCAATATCCGCTACCAACTTCAATTCCAAGCGAATATCTGCTGAAGCACCTGGCTGACCCAGCTCACCATGCCGCGGCGCTCGTCTGACCGAGCTTTTGAAGTGGGCGTTACCGTAGCCGCCTTGCCCGCCTTTGGCCACGTTCGCTTCCTGTCCATCGTTGGTGAGATCGGCAATCGCTCGGTCACCTTCGTAGACCACCGTTCCGATTGGCACTTTCAACTGGAGGTTATCAGCCGACTTTCCATGCTTGCGGCCTTTACCGCCCGGTTTGCCAGACACCGCTTTGAATTCTTTCTTACGCGCGTAATTCGCTAACGTATTCTCGTCACCGCTGGCGACGATAACCACGCTTCCGCCGTCGCCACCGTCGCCACCGTCGGGCCCGCCCATAGCTTCACCGCGCTCTCGTCGAAAGCTGACGAGACCGTTTCCGCCGTTTCCGGCCGTCACTGAAATATCTACGTTGTCCCAGAACATACCCTTTATGATACCGTGCCCCGCTGTCATTCCCGCCTGCGCGGGAATGACAAAAGTGTTATTTCAAATACTTGTCTTTGTTGGCTTCGTGCTCGGCGTTGGTTGTGGCGTAGTAGGTGGTGCCGTTCGGAGCCGAGAGGAAGAAGAGATAGTCCGAGGCTTGCGGACTGGCGGTCGCTTCGATGGTTGCGAGGCCAGGATTTGAGATTGGGGTCGGCGGCAACCCCTTCTGGGTTCGAGTGTTGTAGGGGCTGTCGTCGGCCAGATCCGCTTTGGTGAGCTGACTCTCAGACTTGTCGAGTCCGTACATCAAGGTGGTATCCAATCCGAGTGAGATATTGTCCTTCAGGCGGTTCTCAACGATTCCAGCTACGGTGCGACGATCTTTGGCCGTCTTCACTTCTCGCTCTAAAATCGAGGCAATCGTGACCGTCTCGTACAACGAACGCCCGCTGGCTTTAATCTCCTGTTGTAACTCCGGCGTGAGTTCCTTTTCAAACTGATTCAACATGATCGTGGCTACATCTTTGGTCGAAGTACCTGCCGGCGGTGCAGAGTAGGTTTCCGGGAACAAGAACCCTTCCAGCGGTGCGTCCTTCGGAAGATCCTTTAAGAATTCGTACTGCGGGAAGTCGGAAGCTTTGAAGTCAGCAAATTGGTCCTCGTCGACAATGCCGAGCTTGCCAAGCTGGGCCGCTATTTGTTTTTGAGTTGTTCCTTCTTTGATGGTGAATTGGGATGACTTAGCCGCATTACTGGTTAGAGCTTCGGCAATTTTTGGTGTGCCATCTTTCCCGTTCAAGACAAATCGTCCGGCCCGGAACTTAGCTGGATACCCTTTGCTGCGGGAATAAATACCGAAGGCCAGTTCAGAACGAATTAACTTCTTCTCAGACAACTTGTCCGCGATTTGCTGCGTTGAATCGCCGTCATCAACCACGATGGCAGCTGAGGCAGTTTTGGTTGGGCGAAGTGCCTGCAGGTACCAGAGCAGTACCAGCACGATAATCGCCAGAATACCGAAGAGCAGCCATTGCCACCAGGGCCGGCCGGATTTGGCGGTGTGCAGTTTCGGGTGCGTAATCTGGCTATCGCGCGCGTTCATCGAGATACCCTTGGAGCATAACACGAGCCGCTTCGGCATCCGTTCCGTCGGCTGCAGCCTTGGTGGTGCCCGTCTCGTCTTCGTATATATATTCCGCTGGTGCGGCTAACTTGAGTGTTTCAACAATCACATCGATCTTCTCGGCTTGGGTGCCAAGTGAGCCATCCAAGTGACGTGGTCGTCCCACTACAACGGTTGTCACGTCATGTTCTGCTACTACTTTTTTCACCGCTTCACCGAGCGAGTCGGTTGGAACTGTTTCTAGTGCTCGAGCCGTCAAACCAACTTCGTCACTCAAAGCGATGCCGGTACGGGCATCACCAATATCTAATCCGATCAATCTGGTCATATTTGCGGCTGGCCGGAAGTAGCGGATGGTGTGGCGGATGGAGACGCGACTGGTAATATTCCTGGTCCCGTCTTGAACTCGACAACAATCTTCTTTGAATTCTTCGGAACGTGCATCACCCAAAACGGGAAGAGTTTGATTTGAATGTTGTTAGCCTGACCGCTGGCGGCCAAAGCTTTCCGAGCTTCCTCTGGTGTTTTCCCTTTAATCTCGTCCTTAACCGTATCCTTCGAAACGCTGGTCGAAGCCGAGGTGTCGATCTTCATATTACCCGTCAGCTGATCGCGGGATGACTGGGTGACAGCGAATGTCTCTTTAGCAGTATCAGTCAGGTCAGTCCCGGCCGGAACTTGAGCTTTCAAATCAGGATCGAGTACTTGGTTCAACTCTTTCTCTTGGTAGGTGAAGTAGGTAATGCGCACTCGCCCAGTGATCGTAAAGGTGGTGGCGGTTGCGCCAGCCGCCGGGTCGCTTGAACTCGCTAACACCGTGACGGCCGCAATTTTCGGATTCAGGGTGTAGCCGACTGCGAGCTTTGACTTGGCTTCGGCCGCACCTTCTAGTGCAATCTGGTTAGCCAGTTCCTGCTTAGCATGTTCAACATCATCTGCCGAAATGGTCGTCGTGGCTGAGTCGGTTCCGCCCGTCAGCGCCTTGTCGGCTTGACCGGTCACGGCGTCACTACCTTTGAGTCCGGGAATGGTTAGTTTAGTTCCGGCCGTCAGGTTCCCGGCCGTACCACCCGTGTCGGCCGTAACTTTTACGGTCGTCTGACCACCCGCTGGAACGACGATGCCGGATTGGGCGCGGTAAATTTTTCCGTCTGGTGATTGGAAACGCGTATTGGTTACTAATGACTGATTTCGCGGCAGCGTATTAGTGACGGTAATTTCACCGCTGGCCTTTTCGCCGCCTTCCGACTTACCAGTGGCGGAAACCTTTCGCGAACCTTCTTTAGTCACTTCAATGGTTTTTGACGGAATGATATTGCCGTCCGTATCCACGCTCGGAGCACGGGTCGAGAAGGTCAGCGGGACAGAAGCGTTCACTGGAGTTGTTTTAGGGCTGACAGTAACCGTGGCCTTTGGTAGCACCACCGCCGCCGTCGCTCCCCCAGCAAGTAGGAGCACCAGAACAATAGCAGCCGCAATTTTCCAGCTGAACTTCTTGACCTTCTTAGCACCCGGCACTTTCTCCAATTTCTGAGACTTGGCGCTCGGCTTGTCTTTACGAAGTTTCGGTAGTTTCACTTTCGGGAAGGCGACCTTCGGAAGCTTTCGGCCGGATGATTTCTTAGGTTCATCGTCTGACTTCACCGGAATCTTGGTTTCCTTAACCGGCTCTGGTTCATCCATCGGCTTCGAATCAGCTACTTCATCAATCGACTTAGTAGCCATCTCGGGACCCGCACCCTTTTTGAAGTTAATCTTCTCTTCGTCCTGCTCTTCCTTCGTCTTTGGTGGTTGGCGGCGATACTTGATTGGGATTTCTTCAGTCGGTTCTTTGACGGCCGATTCGGTTGGTTTAGCGGCTTGAGCGGCTTTGCCGTCTGGTAGTTTCTGGTGAACCGTCAGCCCAACAGCGGAAGCCAGGTTGCGACCAGTCTTGTCGGTCGTTACCAACGAGATACGCTTCTTCATCTGCTCAGCTTGGTAGCGAAGCAGCTTTAGGTTGACGATGCTCTGGAGAATTCCCGCTCGCTTCGGAACGACAATCGCTACCTCTTCATCATCAATCTCCTTCAGCCGATCAACGACTGAGGTAATCTCTTCATCTGGTTCTAAATAGAGCGCTTTCATGTTGGTTTAGGTGGCCATCGCCTTTACGGCCCGACGCAATATTGATGGTAACAGTTCTTCCGGTCCGGCGAGGTCGAGGGCCAAGTTAGCCAGGCCCATCGGAGTGACGTCCTGGGGGTCCTTGAGCGTATCGGTGTGGTCGACCACGTTCGGGATGTCCTTCGGCTGGATGAAGTTGACGCTCGGTTTTTTGGCGAATGGAAGCGATTTGTACCACTTAGCGTCGTTCAGAGCCCGGGAGATTTCCGGCAGTTCCGAACCGCCGCCGCACATCAGGATTCGACCCGGCAGCAGGTCGAGATTGCCGAATTCGGAAAGCGTCAGAGCCACGCCGGACAGCCAGACTTCGGCGTCGGCCGCCATGGCTTCCTTGACTCGTTTGGTCGAGTCGCGATCAAGCAGATTCGAGGTATAGGCCAGTTTGATTTCTTCGGCCTTATCGAACGACATGTTCAGCGTGCTGGCCAGGCGCTTGGTGAACGTCCGGCCGCCGATGGCGAACATCTTGGTACCGACCACGCCACCGTTACTGACCACGGCGATGTCGGTGGTGCCGCCGCCGACGTCGATGAAGATGGCGGAGAATTCGGATTGGTCCTCGATGCCAAGACAGCGCGCCACGGCGTACGGCTCCGCCGCGATGGATAGTAGATCCAAATCGAGCTCTTCCGGAATCGCTTGGAGAGCGGTCAGGTGAACCAGCGGCGCAAAGGCATTGAAGATTCCGATCGTCACGTCCTTGCCCTGAAAGCCGACCGGATTGGTCACCCGGTAGCCGTCAATCCGCACATCGACGATGGCCGCATTCACCAGCTTGACGTCGATTTCCGAATGGCCAGTCTCCCAAGCCAACTGCTGACGAACCTGGTCGAAGGCCTTCCACTGCACCTTATGGACGATGTTCTTCAGTTCCGTCAGGTCGATCTTGGTGTCCGGTTTGGCGCGTTCGTAGTGAACGGTGGTGGTGGCGCCTTTGACCAATTCGCCAGCAATTCCCATCACCACTTGTTCCGGAGCAATCCCGGCCACCTGGTAGGCGCGCTCCAAGGCCCGTTCGCAGTTCTCAATCACCCCGGCAATGTCGGTCACCGCACCGGACTGCATATCGCCCAGGCGCTGCCGTTGCCGCCCGACGCCAAGCACGACGGCCTTGTCGTCGACGATCTCACAGACCAGGACCTTCACGAACTCCGTCCCGATATCGAGCGCAGTCACATAATTGGCCAGCGGCGTATCCGACTGGACGAAGTGTCTGAATCGGTCGAGGAGTGCCATCGTTAGGTAGTTTTTGCCTGATTAGTCACGATAATAGTGTACCAGCCGGGGTTGAGTAAGGCGCCTAGTTTCCCGTATGCTAGGGCGTCATGTCAGTCGAAGACCATAATCCCGGATCAGGTCCTGAGTACTTTGAAACCCGCCTCGAGGTCCTGTTAGCCGAGATTAGCGCCGCTCGAGCGGCGGGTGATGACAATATAACTCGCGAGCTGTGTGTTGATTTGGCCCGAAAGGACATGCCGCCTGAATATCGGATGGAGGGTCTGCACCAGCTCGGCCTATTCGAGCTTGCCGATAAGCATATCGATAAAGCGTTCCAGTGCTTTGAAGATGCCCGAGAAATCGCTGTAGATCTGAACGATTATGCGCGAATGGCGCTCAATCAACGAAAACTAGGCGTAATCTGTGACCGCTATTACCGCGAACCAGCCAGGGCACACAGTGCCTTTGAGTTAGCCGCTGATTACCAAGAGCGGGCGGAGTTTGGCATCAAGCCGGACCCACGGTTCGGGCGGCAGGTTTTGGATGATATCGAGGAAGACTAAGGCTTGATAACAGCTTTGATCCGCCGCACACCGGCCCCGACCGATTCCTGCTTCTTGAGGGTGAACGTGCCGATCTCACCGGTGTGTTCGACGTGCGGCCCGCCGCAGAACTCCATCGACCGAGCGCTGTCCGGTTCACCGATAAAGTAGACCGAAACCACGTCCGGATACTTATGTCCGAATTCCATCTGGGCCCCGAGGCGCTCAGCCTCTTCGCGCGGCATCTCCTTACGGACGACCGGCAGGTCTTCCTTGATCCACTCGTTCACGAGCGCCTCAACCTGGTTTCGTTGTTCATCAGTCAGTTTTTCCGGATACGAGAAGTCGAATCGCAAACGTTCTTTGGTAATGTTCGAGCCCCGTTGTTTGATGCCATCACCAAGAACATCTCGCAGCGCCGCCAGCAATAAGTGCGTGGCCGTGTGCTGACGAACGACTGGCTCGGAATGGTCGGCTAGTCCGCCAGCAAACTTCTGTTCGGCCCCAGCGCGGGATTG
>SICC01000020.1 GCA_009694835.1 Patescibacteria group bacterium | reverse complement strand
GACCTGAGCCGGATCAAAGACCCGACAGAGAAAGACGAACGCCGAACCAAAAAATATCGAAAAGCCCAGGAACTGCTGCGACCGCTGGTGAGCAATTATCTGCTCAATTAAGCCATAAAAGTTGGAGAATCTTCCAATGGCAGGGTTAGTCTGCTTGCTATAGTGATGGTGTAGTAGGCTCACAGAAAGGAGGAGCGATGTGGAAATGGCTTGGCAGATTGCTGTCTGGGTCAGCTCAAACCTTGCCCGCGGCCGAGAAGGCGTGCTTGAGCGTGTATAACTCATCCCTGAACGACTTGATTAAGAAGTTCGAGGCGGCTGGTTCAGACTTGTCCCCCCAGTCGATGGCTCGCATGGTTGACTTAGGCGACCGGCTGACAGCCGAAGAAGCGAATAAGGGCAAGCGTAAGGCGCAGGGCACGGAGGAGCCGACTGACGAACCGTGGGAGATGATCAATGTGCAAGGTGGTGATGAGTCTGGCCAGGGGGCATCACCAACCAAAGTCTTAGGACTAATGACCCCTGAAGACCGAGCATCGGCTGATAAGGCTTGCCGGAGCTTATACGACGAATCGTTAAAGGATTTTGTCCATCGTTTCGAGGCAGCCGGGTCTGTGCCTTCAGCCCAGTTGATGGCTCGATTCGTCGTTTTAGGCGAAGGTCTGGCAGACGACGAAGCAAGGGGGACGCATGACTAAGAATGTTCGCGCACGTGCAGCAGACCCGGCAATGAAAGATCAATTTGCTGACGACTTGTCGCAATTCGGAGAGGCTACAGTAAGCTCTCGCCTCGTCCCACTAGTAAAGAAAGACAACGATACGGGCTTGACGTACAAAGTGATAGTCGATGACAACTTCCACTTCATGAAGGAAGAGGAAAGGTATACGTCTGGTTCTTTCGCGACTTACCCGGAAGCGCTTGATCACTGCAAGGAGATAGTGGATCGGTCAGTCGTGGCTGAGTACGCTCCGGGAATGACCGCGGAACAGCTCAACGACCAATACAAGCGTTATGGCGAAGATCCCTGGATAGATGGTGGTTCCGATGACATCAGGAAAACTGATGGTTACGAGCTGTTTTCCGCCTGGAAGTACGCGGAGCAGCGATGCAAGGAGATTGTCGGACAAAGCTGAACGATGGGGGAAGAACCGGTTTGCGCTAAGCTGGGTAGGTGAGCAAAGACCTCTACCTCTCCAAAACCGACTTCATGAACTTCTTGAAGCATCCGGCGCTGCTGTGGCTGGGTAAGCACGAGAAGAAGTCTCTGCCGCCGATCAGCGAGTCGCTCCAGGCCGTTTTCGATATGGGAAATGAGGTCGACAAGCTGGCAAGGAATATTTTTTCGGATGGCATCTTAATTAGCGGCTATGGCGCTGAGGCGGAGGACGCGACCAAACAGGCGATTACTGAGGGTCACCCGGCGATTTTCCAAGCTCACCTCCACGCTCCGGACAACACTATGTGCAAGATTGATGTGCTGGTGAGGGTATCTGATGGTGAATACGACCTCCATGAAGTCAAAGCCAGCACCAAGGTCAAGCCAGAGCATTACCCGGACGTAGCATTCCAGAAGCGGGTGGCGGAACAATGCGGTCTGACGATCCGCCACTGTTTCGTGACGCGACTGAATAATCAGTACGTCCGGCAGGGGAAAGTCGACCTAGAGCAGCTGTTTGCCACCGACGATATCACCAAGAAAGTCGCCACGGCCGAAAAGCGGCTCCCCAAGCAAATCAAGGAAGCCGTCGGGATTCTCAATCTACCGAAATGTCCGAGCCTCTCGCCGCGGAACGGGGGTATCCACCGGTTCGACGACTGGATGGAAGTCTATTTTCACTTACACCCTGACCTTGACCCGAAGTCGATCTACCGACTGAAACGATTAACGCCGGACGCCGCGGCGTTACTCGAGGACCATGGCTACGAGACAATTGACCAGATCGCTGATGCCGTGATCGACGAACTCTCAAGCGCCCAGCAGCAGCACGTGCAGGCGCTGCGGAAACCGAAAGAAGTAAACGTGCCGGCGATCAAGAAGTTCTTAGAAGGGCTCACGTTCCCACTTTATTTCCTTGACTACGAGACCGCATCACACGCCATTCCATTCTATGACGGTACCAAGCCGTACCAGCAGGTTCCGTTTCAGTATTCGCTACACCGACTCGACAAGCCGGGTGGGAAGTTGTCGCATACTGAATTCCTGGCCCAAGACGACCACGTACCGGTAGCGGCCTTGGCCAAGCAATTACAACAAGACATTGGTAATTCGGGAAGCGTGTTGGTTTGGTACAAAAGATTTGAGACCGAGCGTAATTCTGAAATGGCAGAGCTTCTTCCCAGCGCAAAAGTATTTCTCGAAACTTTGAATAAACGCATTGTGGACCTCATGGACCCGTTCAAGAAGGGATATTATTCCCATCCTGACTTTGGTGGCAGCAACTCACTTAAGGATGTGTATCCGGTACTCTCGAGCGAACAGTCGTATGACGATCTAGCTATTAGTGAAGGAGAGATAGCTCAGCTGCGGTGGAGGAAGGCAGTCTTCGGCGACCTTGACCCGGCCGAGCAGAAAAAGGTCTTTGAGGATCTACTGAAGTACTGCAAGCTGGACACCCTGGCGATGGTGAAGATCTACGAGCACTTGCTCGACGTGAGCGCTTCTACCAAAGCGTCAGCGTAGCAATCCCTCGACAAGCAAGCATTTTTCTGTTAACCTAGGTACTTGTTAGGTGAATACCGAGTAGTCTGTCGTCCCGACGACACATAATGATCTCGCCGTTCATCAGCGAATCATAAGTAAGAAAGGTATTTCACACATGCGTCGGAACGTATTAGCTTCGCCCAAGCGGCGGAGACCATTCAAGGGGGCCAAATACGGTCCCGGTAAAGGACGACCAAAACGAGACGGGCAGTACATTGACCCGGCCAAGTTTGTAAACGAAGCCGTACCGGCCCCGGAGCAGGAGCGGTTCGTGCCGAACCACAAATTTACCGACTTCGGATTCATGCCGGAATTGGAACGGAACGTCGTAGCCAAGGGTTACGAACACCCGACACCGGTTCAAGATGGCGCCATTAAACCGGTGATGGAAGGGAAGGACATGATTGGTATCGCCAATACCGGTACTGGTAAGACGGCGGCCTTCTTGCTGCCGATCATCCACCGGATGAAGACGCACCAACAGCCGGGAACGGCTCTGATCATTGCGCCGACTCGTGAGTTAGCCGTGCAGATTGATGAAGAGTTCCGCGGATTCGCTAAGGGACTGGGATTACACTCGGTACTGTGCTTGGGCGGCATGAACGTCCGACCGCAGATTAAGGGGCTCAAGCGAGATCCGCAAGTTGTCATCGGAACCCCAGGTCGACTGAAAGACCTGTTCCAGCAAAAAGCCCTGCGGTTGAACCGCACTGGCGTGGTCGTCCTCGACGAAGCTGATCGCATGCTCGACATGGGATTCATCAAGGACATCACGTTCCTCTTGGATCAACTGCCCAAAGAGCGGCAATCGCTCTGTTTCAGCGCCACCATTCCGCCGCAAATCGGGCGACTGCTCGACACTATGCTGAAGGATCCGGTCACCGTGTCCGTTCGGACCCGCGAAACTGCCGATCAGGTGGAGCAAAACGTCATTAAGGCTCGCTCCAAGGAAGAAAAGATTAGCGTGTTGCGCGACCTGCTTCGCAAGCCGGAGTTCGATAAAGTGTTGATTTTTGGCCGCACCAAGTGGAGCGTGCAAAAACTAGCCGACACGCTGAAGAAGTCGGGGATTCAGGCCGAAGCCATTCACGGCAACAAGTCGCAACCCCAACGCCAGCGGGCGCTCAAGGCGTTCAGTTCCGGCAAGGTGAACGTGCTGGTAGCGACCGACGTGGCCTCTCGCGGCCTCGACATCCCCGATGTCAGCCACGTCATCAACTTCGACCAACCGAACTCTCACGACGATTACATTCACCGGATTGGCCGGACCGGCCGAGCCGGCAAGGGTGGACACGCCCTGACGTTTGTCGCCGGGTAAATCGGGCGCGGCGTAGCCAAGTTCGTCATCCCCGCGTTTTTTCTGTCATCCCCGCGTTTTTTCTGTCATCCCCGCGTTTTTTCTGTCATCCCCGCGAAGGCGGGGATCAGTCTCGTCATTTCTGTAACGCTTTTGCAAAGCTGAAAGATTTCCGCCTGCGCGGAAATGACAATCATCAGCGTGAAGAATCAGGTAAGCTTAAACCGTGGCAAAATCAACATCAACTCGTTCCTATATTACCAAGCACAGTGCGCTATTTGTGCTGCTGTCGCTCGGAGCCGGAGCCTGGCTGGCCTACAAACTGCGCGACCTGATTGTGCTGCTATTCCTGACGCTGATTGTCGTTCTGGCCCTACGGCCGATTGTTGATTGGTGCGATCGCCGTGGCGTGAACCGCCGACTGGCGTCATTTGGCGTGATTATCTTGTTGCTGGCGGCGCTGATTGGCGGCGTCTTTTCGGTGATGCCGGAGTTGATTGAGCAAGGCAAGCAATTTGCTTCGCAGGTTCCGCAGTATCTCAGCCAATTTGCGGCCACGACCCATATCGAACTGCCGAGTCTGGCCGACGCGATTGAGAAGGTGAGCGGTACGGGCGTGGACTTGGCAATTAATGTGACTTCGGCTACGTTCGGGGCACTCTTCTCGATTTTCGCGGTGGTCACGGTCGGCTACTACGGACTAGCCGAATACAGTCAGATTTGGAAAGGCGTCGGCCGTTTGCCGATCAAACCAGTCACAACCAAAGCCATCCAGGCCAACGTCGAACAGCGGCTCGGTGGCTGGGTGCGTGGCCAGGCCATCCTTTCCATCCTGGTCGGTATTCTGGAATTCATTACCTACCTACTCTTTGGTATCCCGTTTGCGGGACTACTGGCGATTGTTGGCGCGCTCTTTGCGATTGTGCCGGTGATTGGTCCGATTGCCGCGGCCGTGCCGGTACTTCTTGTTGCCTTGACCATTTCAACCGGGAAGGCCATCTGGGTCGGTGTGGCCTACCTAGGTATTCAACTGGTCGTGGCCTACTTGTTTACTCCGAAGATTCTCGGCAAAGCCGCCGGTTTGCATCCGGCCTCCGTCATCATCGCCCTGATTGCCGGTAGCGCGCTGGGTGGAATCATCGGCATCTTGCTGGCGATTCCAGTGCTCGTATTCCTGATCGCGATTTACGAAGGCGTCTCGGGTCGCGACGCTCCGCTGACTACCTAAGCAAGCCTGCCTAAACACAAAGAACCAGCACCGAGGTGCTGGTTCTTCTGAAAAGAGACCGAGGGATTATTCCTTCGGACGCGCTTCTCGAACGGTCAAAGCTCGACCATCGAGCTCTTTTCCGTTGAGCTCTTCGGCAGCTTTGTCAGCTTGGGCATCGTCGTCAAATTTGACGAAACCGAAACCGCGGCTGCGGCCAGATTCGCGATCGGCGATAACCGATGCGGAAACCGGGCTGTAGTCTGCGAAATGCTTCGTCAGACTGTCATCGTTGACAGAGTAGGGTAGATTCCCTACGAACAACTCTTTAGCCATGTGGACTCCTCTTGATTAGGCAGAGGAGCCTCGGTAATAAAACCTAACACTTAAACCTCTGAAACGAATACGACTCGCTAAGGGTACAAAATTTCCCTCCGTTATGCAAGTATCCGCTTGGCAGGTACGCTATCGGTTGCTAGGCTAGGCACGATGAGCCTCGACTATCTCGCCTTTGTCCTGCTTTCCCTCGCCGTGCTCGGTGCTTGCGGCTGGCTCTTGTGGATGTTCTGGCAGGGACCGCCATACGTGCCGAGTAAGGACGAGGCGATTAAAGAAATGCTCGACTTAGCCGGCGTGAAGAAAGGGGAGCGGGTAGCAGAATTAGGCTCGGGTGATGGTCGATTAGCGATTGCGCCGGCTAAGCAGGGTGCTCTGGTCGATGGATTCGAGATCAACCCGATTCTCGTCTGGACGGCTCGAAAAAACGCTCGGAAAGCCGGGGTTTCCACGCACGTGACGTTTACTCGAAAGAACTTTTGGCGAGTGGATTTGTCGCCATATGCAGTCGTCACCACATTTGGGATTCCGCACGTCATGGAGCGGCTCGGTCGAAAGTTGAAGCGGGAATCCAAGCCGGGGACGCGAGTCGTCTCAAACGTTTTTCCGATTCCCGGACCCAAGCGGATCGGTAAGACCAAACGAGCCTTGCGCTACAGAGTAAACTAGAGCTATGAGTACCAAGAAGGGGAAGACCGAGAAAGCGTACGTCGGCATGGGCTGCTTTTGGGGGCCGCAGGCGTTTTTTGATGATGTGCCCGGTGTGGTCGCGACGCGGGTTGGCTATGCCGGTGGAACCAAGCAGAGCCCGGCGTACCACGATTTGGGTGACCATACCGAAACGCTTGAGATCGAGTTCGACCCGAAGGAAATTACCTACCAGGATTTGCTGGGGCGATTTTGGCAACGTCACGATCCGTCGTTAGTTGAGAAGCCGCAGTATCAATCAGCGCTGTTTACGAGTAACGCCGAACAATCCACGGCCGCCAAGAAAAGTCTGGAAGCCGAGAAGCCGAACCATCAACGGGAAATCACCACGCGCATTGAGCCGCTCAAAGATTTTACTGAAGCCGAAGCGTATCACCAGAAGTACTACCAGAAGAATCGATTCTAGATTCAATGCCCAATAATACGTGGCTCAAAGTTGTCAGACGAGGACGTACCTGGTGGCTCAGGATGCTCACCATCTCGGGCATTCTGTTCGAGTGCATGGAAACGATTGGCTAGTTCAGATTTTCGGGTTGCGCCAGCATAGACTTTCATGGTTTCCCAGATATCGCCTTCGACCGAATGATCGGTCTCGTTAAGGGCTAGGCGGACCCCTTCGTTCAGGAACGTCTCGAATGAAATATGTCCGATTCTATGGAGAGCCCACTGGGTGTCGAGCCAGACAACGGGGTCTTTCATAGCATCGTGATAAGAACGTCCTTTGTCTATTTCGCCTAATTCGTAGAGCGTGACTACCAAAGATAACCGAACCTCATCGAAGTGGCGATTATGTCCGTATTGCTGTTCATCTCCGTCGAGAATTTCATACAGCGTCTCAACTTCGGTCAAAGGATCGCCGGGCCCGATGTCTTCAAGTAACTCCCGGAAGCCCGAGACATATTCATTGTCGATTTGTCTGCGTTTCATAGCCCTTTATGGTATGGACAGGATGTTGCTGTGTCAATTGTAAAGTGCCTCGGTACAGGTAAAATAAGCGTTGCTAGTCTGTTCATTTCCATACCGACCAGAAAGGGGGCCGGCCGATGCGCCGTACCCAACGAGGTATTGATCAAGACAGTTACGAGCTGACACCACGTTTAGAAGTACTCGTCGAGCGTGGATCAGCACCACCCCGACTCGGTGTTCGTCAGATCGCCAGCCTGAAGCGGGCGATGGGCGTAGCCTGGAGTACCTACCGAGCCAAGATTCGGCGTGATGCAGGCGAGGAGGCCTACAGCAAAGGTCGGAACCGGCTATTGAAGTTGGTTCCACTCGGTCGAATCCGCGGCTTTCGCTTTCGGCGAGGTGGTCAGTGGTACAAGGTACTGGTGACTGACACGTCGTCATCACGAGTAGTTAGTCCGGAACAATTCGTGGCGGATCTTGGCACGCATGCCGGTCAGGTCATCACCAAACTGTCCGTACCACCGGTGGTGTTTTCTGACCCGACCAAGTACGCCGCTCTGATCAATCTGATCAAAGGAGCGTTCGGCGAAGATGTTGCTTCGCAGCTGATGATCGAATACAAGCTGACTGAGCTCAAGAAGCTCGAACAGCGAGGTGACGTTACGGTTTCTGCAGGAGTACTCGAAGCGTCAGAGCCGTCGTGGTCACTCAGAATCAACCCCGATGAAGACTGAATATCCGGCAGCCAGGAGGCGATACATATCACCCCACCTGGCTGCCGGTTTTCACTTCCCGCTGGTAAGCTAAGGACATGAGACTTACTACACGCCCTGCGACCCTCCCAAAAGGGGATTGGGGCAAACTATTGGTACTGGCTGGCAGTGAACGATTTGCCGGTTCAGCCGTCCTGACTTCGCTCGGTGCCCTGCGTACAGGATTGGACTTGGTCGTCACCGCGTCACCCGAGCGGGCGGCTAATGCGGTGTTGGCGGCCGCACCGGATGCGGTGACCATTCCGTTGGCGGGGTCGGAGTTCGACCATAAACATTTCGAAGACGTTGGGTACTTTAAAGGCTATCCCGTAGCGATTGGCTCGGGGCTGACGACTGAACCGAGTGCTCGGAAATTCCTCAAAACCGTCCTGCAGAAGTTTGACGGTCCCTTTGTGATTGATGCCGATGCGCTGACCATCATCGCCGATGAGCGGGGAGATGATTGGTATTTGGACAAACCGGTTGTTCTCACTCCAAACCGCGAGGAGTTCGAAGCGCTGGCTGGAATCGAAGGGGCCGATCCAGTCAAGACGGTTGGTAAGGTTGCCCAAGACTACCGAGCGGTGGTGCTCGTCAAAGGCGAGACGGATGTGATTGGAGACGGTGAGACGATCGTCGAGGTCGAGGGCGGCTCGGAATTCCTCGCCAAGGCCGGAACCGGGGACGTCCTGACGGGCGTAGTTGGGGCCTTACTGGCTCGTGACGTCCCGCCGCTGGATGCGGCCAAGATTGGGGCTGAACTGGTCAAGGAAGCCGGGGAACGAGCCGGGAAAGACAAGGGCCCGTCACTCTTAGCCTCCGACATTCCGAACTATCTCGATTTACGTAAACTTTCTTAGGTAAGAATTGTCATTTCGCCCGCCTTGTCATCCCGAGCGGAGCGAGGGATCTGTTACGCTCATAGACTCCCAGATTCCTCACGTACGTTCGGAATGACAAGAACGGCAGCCTGACGAGACGTCCAGGCATGGCTATACTGGGTACGTAAAACCAATCTCATGAGTCTGACTAAAACCAAGGGCGTAATCATCCGCGCCACCAACCTTCGCGAAGCCGATCGCATCCTCGAGATCTACTCGGATGATTTAGGTAAGATTCGGGCCGTCGCTCGCGGGGTTCGAAAGATTCAGTCCAAACTGGCTGGGCACTTGGAACCGTTTACCTACGTCGACCTGATGCTGGCCAAAGGCCGTGGCGATCTACCGACGATTACTGGCGCCAAGGCCCTTCTGCACTTTTCCGGAATCCGGAAAGACGTTGAGCGTATGGCGTCGGCCTCCTATTTGGCCGAGCTAGTCTCGCGGTTAAACCCGGACGAACAGGCTTCAAAACGCTTTCCTATCATCCTGCGTGACTCATTCGAGGCCCTCGATACTGGTCACGAGCCAGCCCAGGTGGTGGCCTACTACGAGTGGAACGCCGTCACCGCGGCCGGTTGGCAACCGGAACTGCAACACTGCGTGAATTGTTATCAGAAGCTCTATCCGCAAGGACTGAGCTTTTCGCTGGCGGCCGGGGGAGTGCTCTGCAAAAACTGCATCGAGCTGGATACTGAGGCGATTACGGTCAGCCCCGAAGCTATCAAATTACTGCGCTGCTATTCGACGTTGTCGTTCGAGGAAGTTGAGGGCGTGATGGTTGGGAAGGACGTTCGGAAGGAAACCAACCAACTGGTTGACCATATCGTCAAATATACCTTGGACCGAGCCCCGCGCTCGAAAGCCTTCTTAACCCATTTGGAGGCGATGTGAGTCCAGCCAAGAAATCATCCGAGGTCACCATGGAAACGATTGTTAACCTCGCCAAACGAAGAGGATTTTTGTTCGGCGGGTCGGAGATCTATGGCGGTCTCGGTGGAACCTACGACTACGGCCACTACGGCGCGCTCTTGAAGAACAACATCAAGGCGGCCTGGTGGAAAGCCAACGTCCAGGAGAAAGACAATATGGTTGGGCTGGACTCATCCATCCTGATGCACCCGAAAGTTTGGGAAGCCAGCGGCCACACCGCCAACTTCGCCGACGCGTTGGTTGATGAC
>SICC01000019.1 GCA_009694835.1 Patescibacteria group bacterium | reverse complement strand
GGTGATGATGAACTGCCGTGGCAGCGCGTGGTCAACCGACATGGCCGAATGGCTCCCGGGTACCCCGGCGGAATGATTGCCCACGCTGACTTACTTCGCCAGGAAGGAGTCGACGTCGACAAGAAAGAACGCACTTGCAACCTAGAACGCTACCTTTGGTGGCCACCGGAGTCTAAAGTTAGTAAGTAGATCGTCTCCGTAACATTCCGTCATCCCCGCGAAAGCGGGGATCTCTCAGGATTCCGAAGGGTTGTCGTTAATTGTGAGACCCCCGGTCAAGCCGGGGGTGACGAATGGAGCCTAACTAACTAACTTACCGTCTTGGTCGTAGACTTTAATCGCATTCACCGGACACGACCGCGCCGCGTCCATAATCTTGGCAACATCTGAGAGATCGGCACCCTTTTTCACGTAGGCTTTCCCGTCATCGCCCAGATCGAAGATATCTGGAGCGCCGGCTACGCAACTAGCAGAGCCAATACAGAGATCTTTATCAACTTCGACTTTCTTGATCTTGGTTGGGTCACTCACGCCGCCGCACCTTCCGAAATCAAATCGTTCACGCGGCCGATCATCTCCTCAACTTCCTCGTCGGTCATCCCATGAACACGAGCACCCATCTCGATGGAGTCATACGTATTGGCAAAACAGCCAACGCAATGCAATCCGTATTCCAAGAGCAGCGGACCCGCTTGCGGGTAGCTTTTGACGAGTTCGCCGAGGTTGGTGTCTTTAGTGACAGTCACGCGGTTATTGTACTGGAAGTAGTACACGAGCAGCGAGGTCTTGCTGCACAATGTCATACGCACGCTCAGACTCTGTTGGAATGGCCTTGCTCAGAAGCTTAGTAAACTGTTCTAACCGTTCAAACCGATCTGTTACTTCACCCAGATCAAACACGTCTCCAAAACACCCATTGGTGAACTCCGACCACCCGAGAGGGCGAGTTCTGAGCGTACAGTGTTCAGTCGCTTTGGCATCCTCATCGCGCTTGGCCGCAATAATTTCTATTAACGTTTCAGCATGGACGATTGTAAGCGTGTCCGGACCGTCCTCAGATTCACTATCGAGTACTAATACTTTTCGGCCCTTAGCAAGCTTAATAGTTAACCCTGGATATAAGCCGAGCTCAATCGAAGCCTGATTTCGAATTGATTCAGCAAGCTCGCCGTGTGGTCGTCGAATAAATTCTGGAAATTGGTGATGCGGTTCGAGCTCGCCTTGATTAGAATCAGGAGTTGCCATAACCAGCCAGGTTATCTTGCTTAAGACCCTTCCGCAACCCGGACAGTGCCAGTAACCCGCACTTCACTCGCGTCGGACTGAGCGGTACGCCTATTTGTTTCAGCATGTCTTCGTCACGAATGGCTTTCAGTTCTTCTAGCGTTTTGCCTTCTATCATTTCTGTCAGCATCGAAGCGGCGGCCAGGCTAATGGCGCACCCTTCGCCTTCGAACTTAACCTCGTTCACTCGATCACCGTCAAGCTTGTACATCAGCTTCAACTTGTCACCGCAAACCGGGTTGGATTCTTCGATTGTCATATCAGCATTCGGTAACGTCCCTCGATTCCGCGGGTTCTTATAGTGATCCATGATGTGTTCGCGGTAGAGATTCATGAACCTACTATTTCCCTTTTGCTCCCTTTGAATACAATAGCTTCTCCATCTCGTAAATTTACCACTGGCCCTTTACTCTTTTTTCTAAGTGGCCCCAACCTTACTGAATATTTTGGATTATCACGGTGGGGCACTATCGAAATTGGAATTTCGGAAAGGCCTTTAGTAAAAGCTAGCTCTGGCGCCTCTGCCGGGTTATCCATTTGATCAATATATGCAATGTCTGGCCCGAGAATAACGGATCCAGCACTTGAACCCACATATTTTTTGCCCTCGCTAATTACTCGATTTATTTCCTTATCGAAACCGTTTCTACGTACTTCCTGAAGGAGATAGAACGTGTTTCCACCTGAAATTAGAACGACATCATTTCGATCAAGAACGGGTGAGATTTCGGAAATAGTTTTTCCTTCAATATCCAGGGTCTCAACTTTGAAACCAGCATTCAATACCGCTTTATACTCGCTTTTATCTTGAAGCTTCTTTTTCTTGAGATTCCCGGCTGTGGGTATAAAACAGAGTCTCGTTTCTTTTGGGTTTCTGGAAACAAACTCGAGCATTTCAGGAATCGACTTATCAATTTGAGAAGCTAGGAAAAGTGTTTTCATGCTTTCACCGGTTCACTAAACGTTTTCTGGGCGGCTTTGATCGACGTTGCTAGTCGATCAATATCATCAGTAGTCGTGAATACTGAGAAGCTCGCGCGAGCCGTCGCCGGAACACCAAGTTTTTGATGTAGCGGTTGCGCACAGTGATGGCCAGAGCGAATAGCGACTCCATCTTGGTCTAACAATGATGCCAGATCGTGCGGATGGATACCGTCCACGGTGAACGAAACTAAGCCGACTCGATCTTCGGCCTTTTTCGATCCATAAATCTTCACGCCTTCAATCGCTGACAGTTTCTCAAGGGCATATTCAGTGACGGCTTGCTCATGCTCGCGAACGGAATCCATACCAAGCTTATTGAGATAGTCGATGGCCACAGCTAGTCCAATAGCTTCCGCGGCTGGCATGGTTCCGGCCTCGAACGTGGCAGGCGGTTCTGCAAACGTAACGTCACCGAGTCCGACTTCATTAATCATCTCGCCGCCGCTCAAAAACGGCTGCATGGCTTCGTACACTGGAGCGTGGGTTCGCAGCACGCCAATTCCAGTTGGCCCGTAGAGTTTATGACCGGAGAATACATACCAATCCGCTTCCAGCTCACACATATCGAGTGGGAGGTTCGGAGCAGCTTGTGCACCATCAACCAACACTTTGGCACCAGCTTCGTGGGCGAGCTTGGTAATCTCCGCAACCGGATTAATCGTCCCGAGCACATTCGATACGTGAGTAACGCAGACGAGCTTGGCGCCCTTCAGTTTTTTCTCGAAATCCATCATATCCAGTCGACCGCCGTCAGTGACCTTAGCAAACCGCAACTCCAAACCCTTTTCCTTAGCCAGGATGTACCACGGAATTAAATTGGCGTGATGTTCCATCTCCGTTAGGACAATTGCATCGCCCTTCCTTAAGTTGGAGCGACCCCATGAATACGCCACTAGGTTGATAGCCTCAGTCGCATTCTTCGTAAAAACAATTTCTTCCGAAGAATCAGCCCCAATGAATTCCGCGACGGTTTCGCGGGCGGCCTCGTACATGCCGGTGGCTTCTTCGGACAGCGTATAGATCCCTCGCCGCACACTGCCGTAATGATTGCGATAGAAATGATCCATGGCCTCCAGCATGGCTGACGGCTTCTGGGCCGTGGCCGCCGAATCCAGGTACGTCAGCGGTTTATCGTGAATCCTCCGGGTTAGTATCGGAAAATCCGCCCTGAGTTTGGCGGGGTCGAGCATGAATCTATTGTGCGCTTAGCCGAGGCGCGCCTCAACCGCCCGCTGGAACTCGATGCGAGCAGTTTCGGAATTGATGCGACGGAACAAGTCTTCAAAAAAGCCGCGGATAATCAGCTTGCGAGCTGATGCTTCAGAAATCCCCCGCGCCATCAGGTAAAAGAGCTGTTCGTCATCGACTTGACCGACCGTCGCTCCATGGCCGGCTACAACGTCATCGGCATCGATCTCGAGACCAGGAATAGCGTCGGCATGGGCATCGTTACCGAGTAGCATGGCGTGACCATTCTGATCAGCCGATGACCCGTGAGCACCTTGCTGAATCTTAATCATCCCGCGATACACGGCTCGGGCGTTCTCTGCAACCACGCCGCGGGCGTAGGTTTCCGATGACGTTTTACCGACCACGTGATTCGCAATCAGTGACTGTTCTAGATGATTCTTACCGCCACCAAAGTAGCTGCCAAACACGTTGCCCGATGCGCCCTCTTCGGTCAGCCCTAACTCTGCCCAGACTTGGGTGAATCCCGAACCGAATGATCCGATCAGCCAATCCAGGTGGGCATCTCGTGATTGGTACGACCGATACGCCGCCAGGTGGGTGACCGTATCCGGCCATTCCTGCAGTGCATAATAGGAAACGTTTGAGTTTGGACCGGCGTAGACTTCGGTGCCGGTGGTGACGATGGTCGTGTCATTCCCGCTCTCCTTTCCGTCATTCCCGCGAAGGCGGGAATCAGTTGCGGACGCCTGATGATTCCGGGCCGTCGCTTCGCGTCGCCCGGAATGACGGCTCTTTTCAAATACGCTAACTTCTGATCCTTCGCCTGCTACCACCACGATTCGGAATGCATTCAGCTTTCCAGATTCGACCGGCAACTCAATGGTAACTTCGGCTTTGGTGTTCGGAGGAACCACGATGGCTGCACCGTCCGAGTAGAGTGCGCCGCTTAAGGCGGAGAACCAATGCGCATCTGCCGGCAACGCGTCGCCCAGCAAGTAGCTTTCAACATTCTGTGGCCAATCTTTAATGGCTTTGGCTAACGGAATAGCGATGGTTTTCAGGCCAGTGTTGTAATCTGCCTGCTTAATCTCGAATGACGGTTCCAGACTAGCCAATGACTTACCGTCAAATTGTTCGGCAATTTCTCGGCGCAGCCAGTTAGTGTACTTCTTGTCGGACGGCGGTTGCAGTTTCTTCAGGGCAGCTTGAGCGGCCTGACGTTTCTTTCTAAACGCTGCAGGTTCTGCCGGAGTGAACTTCGGAATAGTTACGGTGACTGGTGCCAAGCCGGAAGCGTTCGGTTTTTCGACGGTCTTAACCAACGCTCCCCTCCATCTCCATCGCTAGCAAACGATTCAACTCGACGGCGTATTCAAGCGGCAGTTCCTTCACCACCGGTTCAATGAATCCAGCCACAATGGCGTTGATGGCTTCCTGTTCGGTCAGTCCGCGGCTCATCAGATAGAAGAGCTGTTCCTCACCAATCCGCCCGACGGTGGCTTCGTGGGCCACGGTAACTTTGTCCTCGTTGATCTCAATGTGCGGTAAGGTGTCCGAAACGGAATGTTCGTCCAGAATCAAAGCGTCGCACTGAACGTTGGCAACCGAGTTCTCAGCGCCTTTAACAATTTTCAGTTGGCCACGATAGGCTCCGCGACCGCCATCTTTAGAGATAGATTTGGCCACCACGGTGGATTTGGTGTCCGGTGCGCCGTGAATCACCTTGGCGCCCGTGTCCTTGTCGACCTTTCCGATAGCGAGCGCGACATTGAGGTGTTCGCAGGAAGCGCCGCGACCAATTAACCAACTCGACGGATACAACATGGTCACCCCAGAGCCTAACGACCCACCAACCCACTCGTGATGAGCGTCTTTTTCGACCAAGGCACGCTTGGTGTTCAAGTTATAAACGTTTTTGGACCAGTTCTGGACGGTGGTGTAGCGGGAACGAGCGCCTTCCTTGACGAAGATCTCGACTACGGCGGCGTGTAGGGAAGCCGTCGAATAAAGCGGCGCCGTACAGCCTTCGATGTAATGTACCTCGGCGCCCGGCTCAACAATAATCAGCGTGTGCTCAAACTGACCTTGGCCGGAGGCGTTCATCCGGAAGTAGGTCTGCAGCGGCATCTCCACTTTCACGCCAGCGGGAACATAGACGAACGATCCGCCGGACCAGACCGCCCCGTGCAGCGCCGACAGCTTGTTGTCGTGCGGCGGAATACATTTCTTCATGAAGTACTCCTGCACCAATTCCGGATGTTCTTTGACGGCGTGGTCCATGTCGCAAAAGATCACGCCCTGGTCTTCCCACGGCCGTTTCAACGATCGGTACACCGTTTCGGAATCGTACATCGCCACTACACCAGACAGTACATCGCGTTCAGCTTGGGGGATCTGCAGCTTGTCGAAGGTGTCCTTGATGTCTTTCGGCAAATCTTCCCACTTGGTGGCCACCTGATCGGTCGACTTCATGTAGTAGGTCAACTCTTGGAAGTTGATGCCTGACAAATCCGGACCCCAGGTTGGCATTGGCTTCGACTCGAAGACTTCAAAGCTTTTCAGCCGCATTTGGCGCATCCAGTCAGGCTCTCCCTTTTGGTACGAAATGTCTTCGATGGTTTTTCGAGTCAGGCCTGGCTTGGCCTTGTAGGTATGCTTTTCCGGACTGGAATCACGAAAACGATCCAGCCCGGTTTGGGCCGCGGCGACGGTAGTAGCATCATTCATCCCAAAACTCGGAGTCTTCTTCATGATCGATTCGTGGGCAATCTTCATCTACTCCTTGAGAGTAAAAAGAACGGCTCCCGTTCTGTTGAATATTTTTCCATCCTGGACGTCGGTCACGACGCCATTTCATAGTGTCTGGCGGTGAAGCCTGATCTTCAGGCATAGCTCGCCTTTCAGTAAATTGTTCATGTTCCATGTCATAGTCTTCGATCGACATGCCATCACCATTGGGAAAATCTCTCTCTTCCGTGCGTCCGACGTAGGTAATACTAGAAACGGTTGCTCCATCATTATTTTTCTCTACCAGTGCGCTAGCTTTTAACGTGGCTAAACGCATTCCATTAATTTCAGCCTCCGTCATATCTTCCCGGCCGTTATTCAGGAAGAAGTGAAAGAGTGGAAGCTCGGCACTCACGCCGCCTCCTCCTTGTTGTGCTCCGGTGTTGAGTCCATATCTCCAGCATGGTCAATCATGAAATCCCCACGCCATTTATCATCTTCTTCTCTGCGTTCAGCAATCGTTTCCGGATCAGTTTCCGGCGGAACACTGCTGAATGGTGTCATTTTGTCCGGGGCTTCGTGAATTGGTCGCTTTCCTTTTCCCATCTCACTCACCTCCCTGCAGGTTTTTTAGTTTCTTTCAGCCAATCGTATCCTTCGGCTTCCAACTTCCTAACTAATTCTGGCGGACCGGATTGGGCAATCCGTCCGTTCAGCATCACGTGCACGAAGTCTGGTTTCACATAATTCAAAATTCGTTGGTAGTGGGTGATGAGCAGCACTCCGAGTGTCGGATTGTCTTTCTTCAGTGCGTTCACTCCCTGCGAGACCGTCTTCAACGCATCAATATCCAAACCAGAGTCAGTCTCATCCAAAATCGCGATTTTCGGTTCCAGCATGGCCATCTGTAAAATCTCTGCTCGTTTCTTCTCGCCACCGGAAAATCCGTCATTCAAGTAGCGTTCCGTGAATTTCATCTCAACTTTCAAGAGCGCCATTTTCTCTTCCAGTAGATTCTTGAATTGCATGACCGTCAGTTTCTTGGCACCACGCGCCTCGTGCACCGCGTCGACTGCCTGCTTTAAGAACCCGGACAGGGTGAGTCCGGCCACGCTCTGCGGGTACTGAAACGCCAAGAAGATACCGAGCTTAGCACGCTCGTCTGGGCTCATCTTCAGCACGTTTTTAGTACCAAACTTCACTGAACCACTCGTTACCTGGTACTTAGGGTGGCCCATCAACACATTTCCGAGTGTCGACTTTCCAGCCCCGTTCGGGCCCATCAATGCATGGACCTTGCCAGGTTCTACTTCCAACGTGACACCCTGAAGTATCCGTTTTTCTTCGACGGATGCTTTAAGATCTTTGATGATCAAAGCGTCCTTCATTACCTCCATCGTATCACCCCACTCAGTTACGAGTGTTCACAAACCAAAAGAGCACCCTTCTGGGTGCTCTTTTTTAGTAACTCGTGGTGTTAGTACGAGTAGGTCGAGGTGTTTACGTCGACTGCCGAGTGCGTGCCAATTGAGGCAATCACGGCGGCGATAACGACGAAGTAGAAGACCCAGAACAGTGCACCGAGGACGACCACGGCGATTTCTCCGCCGGTGTACGGCGCATCGGTGGCACCCTTCTTGTCGAGGGCTTCGTTCAAGCGGAGCAACACGATGATAATCACCGCGATAGCCACGAATGGAGCCAGGAAGTTCACGAATGGAATGATGCCGAGAATAATCGGACCTAGGATCATCCAAATCGGGGAAACTGGGAAGCCTTGGCCGCCAGCACCCTTATTGAACTTGTCGACGTCACGGAGTAGCCAGTACCAAATGAAGAGGTTCAGAATCGGAACAATCAAACCAACGGTTTGCAGTCCGACCTGATCCTGACCACCGACTTGCTTGGATACGACGCCTCGCGTCTGGTAGAACCAGTACAGCGAATAGAGCGGGCTTAGAATCCCGAAGATGATGACGCGGGGGATGCTTCGCTTTACTGCCAAGCCGCCGCTCGCGGATGAAGATGCTGGTGCATCTGCCATGAAAACCTCCTTTGTTAGGTTTTTATTTTTACTACCTTAACTCTAGAGCAAATCAACCTAGTAGTCGATTGAACTGCTTGAATTACTCGACGACTGGTCGGGACTGATAGTGGCAGCCGGTGACGAGAAGAGTTCGTCGAAGTTGACGTCGTCATTCTGACTGGTCGAAAACTTACCAGTTGAGTTGGTCAGCATAATCAGGACGCCGACCACAATGATGGTGATTTCCCCGCCGCGGAAACGAGCGGCCACAGCCTTACCGCCACTCCGCTTGTCCCAGTATTCGTTCAGGTGCTTGATGGCCAATCCGAGGAAAACATACTCCAGCACGGCCCCGGCGAAGAACGCTAGTAAAGCGAACAATCCGGTTACGACGCCAGCTCCGGCGAATCCGAGCGTAGCGCTATCGTTGTTATGCACGGCTGAGGCGATACCGCCGATAATCGAGGCAATCGCCCCAATACCGAGGATGACACCGAGTGTAATCAGGATGATCGGCACCAAAACGTACCAAACCGCGGCGAATGGAGGAAGTTTTTGGGTGTCGCGGACACTGTTAATGTCCCGGTACAGCCAGTAGAGGATAAAGGCATTTAGAATCGGGACAATCAAACCGACGGTTTGCCAGCCAATGTGCTGGTCATTCTTCAGCTCGCGTTTGAGTTGGTTCTTAGTCACGAAAAACCAGTAGAAATGGTAGAGACCGGACGTGATAATCGACAGTCCAATCACGCGGAGGACACTCCGCTTCACATTATTTCCGTCGATGGGTTGAGCTTTGGTAAGAGCCGCCGCTGGCACGATTAACCTCATTTGTTTTTATTTTCCGGATTTCTGCCATTACTGTAATAGCGGGGGAGCAGTTTGGCAACCGCGTTGTCATTCCGCACCGACTGTCATTCCCGCGCAGGCGGGAATCATCCGGCTTAACGTAAACGTTTCAGGAAACCTCTAACTGATCCCCGCTTTCGCGGGGATGACGATCACTTATGAACCGCTTTAAACGACGCTTCGACCACATTCCAGTCCATATTCTCCAGGAAGGCCTCCAGGTACTTCGGGCGGGCGGTCGAGAAGTCAGCCACATAGGCGTGTTCGTAGACATCGAGTGCCACTACCGGGTGACTGTTCCAGATTGGGAAGGTGTTTTGGGCGTCGCCGATGACATTCATCAGCTTGCCAAAGTCATCGTCCCAGGCGGTCCAGGCCCAGCCGCGGGCCGCCATGCCGAAAGCCTTCAGGTCGGCAATGTAGTTGTCCCAGGAGCCAAAGTCCTTCTCGACTTGCTGCTTAAATTCACCGTCGACGGCACTTCCGTCGCCGCCCAAGTGAGCAAAGTAAATTTCGTGGTTCTTGATCCCGCCAATCGCGAACGTCAGGTCGACCGCGGCCGAACGATAGTCAGAGTAAATCTGGTTGGCGCTGGCTTTGTCAGCCTTCGCTAAATCGGCCGTGGCTTTGTTGTAGTTTGCGACATACTTTTCGTAGAGTCCGTAATGTGCCTGATTAGTCTCTTTCGAGATGCTTTTCAAGTCATCGAGTTTCTTATTGTAGGGTTTGGCTTTGTAGTCGGCCATCAGTTCCTCCTTAGTATTACTTCTCCATACCAAACTGCTCCGACAATCCATCCGGCGGCACCAGCAGCCAAGACGGCCCACAGGTTTACATCAACTCCTTGCATATTTGTTTCACCTCCCTTCGAATAGCGTTACGGCAGCTTTCTTAAACGCTGCCAGTATGCCATTAACCGTTTAAGAAGGCGAGCTGGGTTTTTGCCACTCTTGCTCGGCAACCTTGGCGCGCTGGTTCACGGTTCGCGCCAGCACGAACAGAAAGTCAGACAATCGATTGATGTACATCAGGCTAGCTGGATTGATCTTTTCCTCCTCATTCAACCGAGCCAAAATGCGTTCACATCGCCTGCAGACCGCCCGGGCTTGGTGGAGCCCGGCGCCAGCGCGAGAGCCACCAGGCAGGATGAAGTTGGTCAGTCCTGGCAAACCTTTCTCGAACCCATCAATCCATTGTTCCAGTTTGGCGACCGTATGCGGATTCACCCGCAGGGCATCCTCGATCATCTT
>SICC01000018.1 GCA_009694835.1 Patescibacteria group bacterium | reverse complement strand
ACAATGACCACCGAAATCAGCGCAAACATGGCCATGGCTCCGATGAGCTCAATCAGAGAGTATCCCCGCTGGTCGGCCAGAGTGCGACGAAGACCGCGGAAGAATTTCATGAAAACTTCCTCCAGTCAGTCAGATACTCTTCGATAACCACATCGCTACCTTTGTTGTCCGGCCAGGTAACGTATGACTTCACTAGAATATTGTAATTGCCTCCGTCCAAGTCTTTACCGCGCTGAACGGTTACCCGGCGGTAATACGGTTCAGTAGTACCCGGGCACGGGTTTCCGGAAGCCGCGGCGGTTGGTACATAGACTGGCAGATTACTGCCCTGACCCTGGCAAATCAGGTACGCATTATCTTTGGTGGTGGAAGCCGTTCCAGACGAATTATCTTTGGTGGTGGAAGCCGTTCCAGACGAGTTAACCACGGAGTTAACCACGAAATACGGCACCCCGTTCCCGACGTTCGGGTAGGCTACGAAGTTGACTGGGCTGGTACTTGATCCGAAGCGAGTAGTGCCGAGTGATCCACAACCTGGCGGGTTTGACTGAGCTTGTTCCGGAGTACTCACATAACAATCCCAGCCTTGAAGGTTGGTGGTTGCTCCAGCAGCCTGTTGTCGTCCATACGTCTGCCAGTTTGAATCTCGCGCACCGCGAACTAGTTCGATACCCTCGCGGGCCAAGTTAGTGGCCGCCACCCGATTCTCATTACTATCACTTGCCCGCAGCACCGTATTGGCGACAACCAGGATGGCCAGCAAGCCGACCGTTGCTACGGAAGCCATTACGATTATTTCGATCAGGGTGAAACCGCGCTGCTGGCGTAACCCAGGCGTACGGCGTACGGCGTACAGTTTCAGGAACTTCCTGATGCCCGGTGCCAGATGCCTGACGCCTTTAATTAACATAAATTGCCCCGGCCCGCGGTTTTATCTGGATAGTCTGACAGTCTTTGCCGCCGCCACATCCAGAAGATGAATTATTTCCGTTCTTCTGAATAGTGACGGTGGCGTCTTCCCGTAATCCATTCACGTACAGCGTTGGAGCTGGCGGAATGTAGTCGATTCGGACATTCGGGCTGGCAAACTCAATGCCAGCTGGCAGCTTGAAGCTGGCCACGATGGTCGGATTAACGGGGATGTCATCAAGCGTGTCCTTGATACCGACTGTCTCGCTGCGTCCATAGACTCGATACGTGTCAGCCGGTTTTCCGGCCGCGAACGGATCAGCACATTGATCAGTTGAGGTCGTCAGCTGACTGCTGGTAATACAGACGCCGTAGGCTTTGCGAGCCGTTCCACCAACGTCTTGGGAAGCACTGGCCAGCGACTCGGCGTTGCGCGCCGCCGTCACATACCCCGCAGCGGCGTCGCGAAGTTGCTGGCGTTGGTTTCCAACCCGAGTACTGACAATCACGAGCACCGAAAGAATCGTGATGATGGAGACAACCGTAATCATCTCAATCAACGTAAAGCCAGATTGGCCGCGTGCCCCCTGAAGCCACTTCATAAGACGAGCCCCTGGTACCAGTGAACAATTACGTCGCCGTAAAATACGGCAATAAAGTATCCCGCCACCATGGCCGGCCCAAAAGCGATGGATGATTTCATGTCAGCGCGACGGCTAGCCAGCAGCACCACGGCGTAAAACGTACCAATCAGATAGGACAAGATGATAGCCACCAAGGCGTATGGCCAGCCTAAAATCAGCCCGATTAACGCCCCAAGCTTAATGTCACCGCCGCCCAACCAGCGGCCGCCAGAGATGGCTGAAAGTACCAGGAAGAAGAGGCCGATAATCCCGCCACCGAGTAAATACGATTCCGGATCAGCCGACCAAAGCGTCAGCTGCATGGACGAGTTGTCGGAGAATAAAACGAATTGGTAAAGCAGAACGACCAGAGCCAGCACAATCGCCGGCACCACCACCACGTTGGGGATGATCTGGTGCCGAAGGTCGTAGGCGAAGATTAGAAGCATAAAGAGACCAAACAGGCCGGCTACGGCAAACTGCCACGTCAGCCCAAAGAACAGAAAACTCGCTAGTAGCATCAATCCACTGGTCAGTTCCAAGACTGGATGATACTCGCTGATTGGTTTGCCGCAATTTCGACATTTACCGCGCAGGAGCAGGTATGAGATGAGCGGGATATTGTCGTACCAGGCCACCTGCTTTTTACAGTAATCACAGCGTGAACGACCGAACATGATTTCCTGAGCGACTTTTTTCGACCGTTTACGTGGCTTCTTCGAGCCAACGCCCTCGATTTCCAGACGCGTGAAAACCACCGACAAGAAACTGCCGAGTGCGAGACCAATAATAAAGATGAGAATAGCGAGCATGTTGATTTTTATACGAAAAGTTCATGTCCATCACGAACCCTTCGCGGGGTGGCTGACTCAGAACGAGTCCGAGTCAGCCGTCGAGTCGCGAAATGTTAAGCTGAGTCGCCTACGGCGCACTCACGGTCTTTGTCGGTATAGGTGGCGGTCGAAGTGGCCCAGTAGAACTTAGCCGGGCTCTTCTCAGATTGCACACAGACAACAAATCCACTGGAATTCGTGAAGTACCGATACGTCTTCATGTCATCCGCACTACCTGAATTTGGAGCTGTCAGTAGCGGATTCATAAAACTGGAATACAAATCACCGAGCGCAGCCGGGTAACTTCCACTGTCAGAGTTGTAGTTTGCCAAGGCAGTCTTGTATTGATTCAAGTCACTGATGCGACGTGAGTCACGGCTACCTTTTTGAGCACTGCTGAGCGCTGCCAGAATAAGAGCCGCCAGAACCGCGATAATAGCGATGACAACGAGGAGCTCAATCAGGGTAAAACCGCCTTGATCACGCTTACTGAAACGTTTGATGATGTTTGTCATTGATCATTCACCTCCCCTCGAGTTGAAGATAAATGCCTTAACGAAGATATAAAAACACTAGTCCGAGACAGACGGTACAGTGCGACACATGGTGCGAAATTACTCACGTTGTTTTTTGATTTTGTTGCGCCTAAGCACTTTATTCACGCCTAAGCTGGCCTTAGCGTGCCATCGACCCAAAAAACTGTCAAGGTCGCAAGATTCTGATTATTTGATGACGTTGCCGAGCGTGTAAATCGGCATCAAGATTGCGACTAGTAATCCACCGACACCGATACCGAGAATAACCATGATCAATGGTTCCATCAGAGTCGAAAGGTTCTTCACCACGGTATCAACTTCCTCGTCATAAAAGTCCGCTAACTTAGTGAGAACTTGATCCATCTTGCCAGTTTGCTCTCCAACCGCGACCATTTGCGGAACTAACGGCGGAAAGGCCGGGTTAGCTTTGAGCGGTGTGGAAAGCGGAACCCCGGCCTCAACTTGCTTGGCCGCTTCATGGAGGGCATTAGCATAGACTTTGTTCCCAACCGAATCCGCCACAATGTCGAGGGCTTCTAGAATCGG
Source organism: Patescibacteria group bacterium (assembly GCA_009694835.1). Lineage (GTDB taxonomy): Bacteria > Patescibacteriota > SICC01 > SICC01 > SICC01 > SICC01. The sequence continues at coordinate 8,519 of SICC01000018.1, read as the reverse complement.
CACGCCGCCGCCAACCAAAGTGGCCAACGTCCGAGTCATTCGCGAGATGTAGATTTTTTTGAATAACGGACCGAAAATCGGCAACCGAAGTTTTAAACGGTCGGCCGCAAACTTCCCGGCTGGCGACGCTAAGTAGGAACGCAAACCAAAGATAACCAAGACAGCGGCGAGAATGAAGAGGTACCAGTAGGCCAGCAGGGCGTCGGACATGGTGATAAGAATTCGAGTCGCCAACGGTAGCTGAGATCCGGATTCGGCAAAGATTCCTTTCAGCGGCGGGATTACCACGACCAACATCAGGATGGTAGCACCAGCCATAGCGACCAGAACGAACGCCGGATACAGCATCGCGCCGCGGACCTTGCCAACCAGTCGATAGGATTTTTCCTGCTGGGTGGCCAGTCGTTCTAACGTGAGGTCGAGTTGTCCGGACGCTTCGCCCGAGCGAACCAAGTTGATGTACACTCGGTCGAATACTTTCGGGTACTTAGAAAGGGCGTTCGAGAAATTAGAGCCACCTTCGATCTGGCTGGAAATATCTCGAATGATATCTGCAAATCGAGTGTTTGAGGTTTGCTCGGCTAAGATGTGCAAGGCTTGGACAATTGGCAGACCGGATTTGACCATGGTTCCTAATTGCCGCGTGAAGATGACCTTGTCCTTCATGGTGATCCGGTGCAGCATATTGCCGATTCGAGACACGTCGAATTGGCTCTCTTTCTTGGGAGCCAGGCGAGTCAGAATCAGATGATGCTCAGCTAAGAGCTCGGCGGCATTTTGTTCACTTTGCGCCGTAATTTCGCCGGTCTTCAGACTGCCAGCGGTATCGCGCGCTTTATATTCAAATTCCGCCATGTTTGGTTTTGTTTAGGGGCTGGCGGAGCGTCAGAAACCCTTCACCAGCTTGCCAAGTGTCTTGACGTCATTAGCATACAGGACAGCGTCATCGTATTTGACCAGGCCTTCCTGAACTCGTTCGGCCAGGGCTTTTTCCATCGAAACCATGCCGTCTTCCGAGCTGGTTTGGATCACGCCAGGAATCTGGTGGGTCTTCCCTTCGCGAATTAAGTTTTGGACGGCCGGGGTCGCAATCATAATCTCGACGGCGGGCACACGACCGCCGCCAATCTGCGGCAGGAGCCGCTGACTAACCACGCCTTGCAGCACTTGGGCTAACTGAGAACGCACTTGGTTCTGTTGGTAGCTTGGGAAACTATCGACGATACGATCAATCGTCTGCGGCGCGTCATTAGTGTGAACCGTGGCGAACACCAAGTGTCCGGTCTCGGCGATAGTCATAGCCGAAGCCATGGTTTCGGGATCGCGCATTTCACCGACCAGGACCACATCGGGATCTTCACGAAGGACGGAGCGGAGGGCGCGGGCAAAGCTGTCAGTATCACTTCCGACTTCGCGTTGATCCACAATCGACTGCTTATGCAGGTGGGTATACTCAATCGGATCTTCAATCGTGACGATGTGATCGGCTCGGTTAGCGTTGATGTCATCGATGATGGCAGCCTGGGTGGTCGACTTACCGTGACCAGTTGGGCCGGCAAATAGCACCAGGCCTTGTTTCATCCGAGCAAACATCCCAACTTCAGCTGGCAAATTCAGTTCCTGATAATTCTTTAAAATCATCGGGATCAATCGCAGGGCGGCGGCCGGAAAGCCACGCTGGTGGTAGACGTTTACGCGGAAGCGGGCTTTTTCTTCAAACGGAATTGAGAAGTCGAGCTCTTTTTGTTTCTTGAAGCGTTCCTGTTGATCGACCGTCATAATCGTTCCAATCAGAGCTTCGGTTCGTTCCGGGGTCAGGACCGGATGGTCTTCAATCGGATGAAGGATACCGTCGATCCGGATGCTCGGCTGAACTCCGACGGATAAAATCAAATCGGAAGCTTCGTGCGAAACCATCAGCTGGAGCAACTGCCCCATTTGCTGCTCTGGATCGTTCGGAACTTTCGAGTCAACCGCGATGCCTTTCGGGCGTTCCGGCGGTGTGGCAGGTTGATCGCCCGGAGCTTGGTTGGGATTCTGATTTGGTTGGTTTGGATCCATGATAATTCGATTATTTTGTAGAAAGGTTAGACTTTCGTCCGGAGCATGACCTCTTCAAGGGTCGTGATACCCTTCAAAGCCTTCAGTACGCCGTCTTGCTGAAGCGTAACCATACCGTTCTTGACGGCGGCGGCTTTGATCTCGCCGCCAGAGGCGTTCTTCAGTAACAGCTCTTTAATGGTTTCGGTCATCGGCAATACCTCGAAGATACCGACGCGGCCTTTGTAGCCCGTCTTCCCGCAAACGTCACATCCCTCGCCTTTCACAAAGGTATAGTCATCGAGCGGCTTCAGGGTATCTCGAGTTTGTTTCGGCATGGTCGCAATCGAGCGCTCGACGAAATCGCGTTCCGACTGGGAAAGCTTCAGTGGTTTCTTACAGTGATCACATACTTTGCGCACCAGCCGTTGGGCCATGATGGTGTTGATTGAGGATGCAATCAGGAATTGCTCGATGTCCATGTCGACCAATCGCGGCAAGGCGCCAGCGGCATCGTTAGTGTGAAGGGTCGAGAACACTAGGTGGCCAGTCAAGGCGGCGTGGACAGCCATTTCGGCCGTTTCCTTGTCGCGAATCTCACCGACCATGACGATGTCGGGGTCTTGGCGGAGAATCGAGCGCAGCCCATTGGCAAAGTCATAGCCGATGGCCGGGTTAATCTGCGATTGGTTGATACCATCCATGTCGTACTCGACCGGATCTTCCAGCGTCACGATATTCACACCGACGTCATTCAATCGAGACAGGGCGGCGTAGAGGGTAGTCGACTTACCAGAGCCGGTCGGGCCGGTAACCAGCGTCATACCGTACGGTTTGTTGATACCATCGACCAAATCATCAAAGGCTCGGCCGGTGATGCCGATTTCCTCAAGTGACTTCAGTCCGGTGGACTTGTCGAGTAATCGAAGCACAACCTTCTCGCCGTGAACGGTCGGAAAGGTTGAGACTCGAAAGTCGATTTGATGACCATCGATGGTAGTGTTGAACCGGCCGTCTTGCGGGATTCGGGCTTCATCAATTTTGAGACTGGAGAGAATTTTAATTCGGGAAACCAGGGCCGCGTGAGCCGATCGCGGCAGATTAAGGGTGTTCACCAACACACCGTCCAATCGGTACCGAATCTTGACGTCTTTTTCAGTTGGTTCGATGTGAATATCGGAGGCGCCTTGCTTGGCGGCGTACTTCAGAATAGCCCCGACGGCTTTGGCAATCGGGGCGTCGGAGACGAGCTTCTCAAGCTGCTTGGCCGACTCTAAGTCTTCCTTAACATCTTCAACCGCATCATCTTTGGCAGACTCCTTGAGCACTTCACCGACTTCGCCAGAGAGCGATCCGTACTGTTGCATGACGGCTCGGATGCTTTCCGGTGAGGCGATGTGCAGATCGACCTGGAGGCCGCCTTTTTTGGTAACGAATTGCAGGGCTTCCAAGGCTTGGATGTTACTTGGATCGGCCGCGGCTACATTCAAACGCTTGGGGCCAGCTCCCGCAAACGCTACGACCAAGTAATTCTTGGTGACGGATTCCGGAATTTGCTGAAGGATACCGCGCTCAACCGCTTGCTGGCGGAGATCGACATACGGGAGACCCATGACCTTTCCCTTAGCCTTGGCGATCGCCTCGTCGTCGAGCAAACCAGTTTCCTTGCCGACTTCTTCAATCGACCGTCCAGAGTTGATGCTTTCCATGCGCAGAAGTTCAACTTGATGGGCGTCGAGGATTTTCAGTTCAATTAAGGCGTCCTGAAACTGTTTCGGCGAGGACGCTTTTGAAAACGAATCTTGGAGATTGGTAGCCATGGTTTTGTGTTGGTTTTCGCGGATTTTCACCCTTTTTTAGAGGAATTTGAAACCCGAGAAATTACGTAACTATAGCAAAAAATGCGTTGTTTGTCAACAGTTAGCAGGGCCGCAGGTGGCGGCCTTACTCAAACGGATTAACCGAACTCGGGCCGTTCGGATCCGGTGTGCGTAACGGCTCGGTTAAGAGCGGTAAATTGTCCGACGGTTCGAACGTGTCCAGCTCTTTGACCACTTTCTGATTCGAGGCACTGTCGAGGTTAGACGGGATGGACGAGGTCGCTTTCGGTGGTGGCGGTGTGCTGGTCAGCAGAGTTACCAGCAAGTATCCACCGACTAAGAATACGGCCAGTACCCCGACGGCGATGGCGGTAATCTGCCACGGTGCGAGTTGTTTCAAGCGATTCATTATTTACTCCCCGAACTTGATGAACTGCCAGGTGATGAGCTTGAGCTCGACGAACTAGCCGTGCCGCTCGAAATAGTCGGCTTCGGGCCGCCATCGACTTGTTTGTAGTAGGCCTTGAACGAGATGTTTCCTTCTAGGGTTCCGCCAGACGAATTCACCGTCAGCGTTTTCACGTCGACCAACCGCAAGTTCCGCTCCAAGCTGTAGAGAAAGTTCATCAACGAGTTGTAGGGGCCGCGGAAATTAGCGGTCACTTCAATCGAGTCGACACCGGGCGGATTAACCAACTGGGCGGTGCCGCTGCCCGGGGCTCCGGACTGGCCGGACTGGCCCTGCACGCCAACTTGCTGCGGACTGAACGAGGTTAAGAAAACGCCGTTCTGCTTAGCTAGTGATTCTAGCGTTACCAGGATGGACGGGACTTCCGGTTGAATCGGGACGGCCGTGTTCACGGTTTCAACCGCTTGCTGATTATCTTGGAAGAACTTCTTGGCCTGGTCCAGGCTGGTCGCGTCAGCCGCGCTGAGATTGCTGGCTTGTTGCTCTTTGGGAATCTCATTGCCGAGTTGCTTGAGGGTGCTCCAGGCTGGCCGCATTAAGAAAACAAAGACCAGAATGACCGCCAGTAGCCCGCCGACCCCGACCAGAATAATCGTGTTGTACTTACTTGAGATGGCTATGGGGTTTTTCATCCGACCCTCCTTCGCGAGACGCTCCGCGTCTCGTTACCAAGTTCGGGACGAATTCCGAATGAGGGTCGGATCATGGCGTGGTTCCAGTAAGGGGCGGAGCGGGACCAATACTAGCCGATGGTGCCGGGCTGTTACTCGCCTTCGGTCCCGGTGATGAGGTTGGTTTCTGGAGTTGTTTCTTCAATTCCGACGCCGGCTTCAGTTCAATCACCATCACGAAACTGACCGACCCGCCTTTACCAACCTTGGCTGAGTCAAGCTTGGCTTCTTGCAACGTCGCACTCTTGGCAAACGACAATTTGTTGAAGCTTTCAACCAGCTTGGCGACGGCTTCATAGGTATTGGCCGAACCAGAAACCGCTAATCGGTTCAGACTGTCAGAGGTAAACGAGGTGTAGGTCACGTTGGCCGGTGTATTCTCAGCAATTTCCGAAATGTAGAGCGTGAAGTACTTATGGTTCTCGACCAACACCTTGGCACCGTCAATCTGACCTTGGTAGGCCTTGGCGTCCTGCGAGAGGTTCATGTCCGGGTAAAACGGCGAAGTCGTCTTGTTGAGTTCGGCAATCTTAGCTTCGCTTTCCTGGCGCTCGGTAACCAATCCCTGCTTTTGACCGCTGCGAAGAGCGATCGTGGTGTAGAGAAAGACGGTAATCAGCAACGTCATCACCACAATCGAACCAGTCACAATCATCACGATGGTGGTCGCTTGCGACATCCGGCTGACTTGCCGTTGCTCCTTTTGGAGCAGGTTGATGTTTAAGACCGGCATCTAAATCTCCCGCATGGACAAGCCCACGGTAACGGCAAATGACGGAGCAATTTCGTTCAGCTGGTCCTTCAGCGACGCCGGATAGTTCACGTTGGCCCAGGGATCGCCAATCTTAGCTTCGACTCCGAACGTGCCAGAGAGCAGCGGCAGGAATTCCGGCATCCGCGCCGTACCACCAACCACGACCATTTCTCGAAGCTCCACCGCACCGTGACGTTGATCACGGTAGAACTCGATGGAACGACGGATTTCGGAAACAAGCGTATCCAAGACTGGTTTGACCGCTTTCGGGATCTGGCCTTCCAGTTTATCTTCCCGCAACCCGAAGTCGCGTTTGAACTGCTCGGCCCGGTTGGCGTCGATTCCCAGGCTTTGGGAGATGGCGCGAGTGAGCGCCCCGCCGCCAGCCGTGGTGTTGCGGTTCAGACGAATTACCCCATTCTCAACAATCGAGATTTCCGAGCCGGCTTGGCCGATGTCGAGTACCACCACCGGTTCGGCTCGGACGCCAACCACGGATCGGGCCAATGAGAGCGGTTCGATTTCGAGGGCTAACGGTTTGAACCCAGAAGCGTTGATGATATTCATGTATTTCTTGACCAGCGCGATTGGCGCGGCAATCAGCATCACCTCGATTTCCTTAGCTGGCTGGCCTTTTCCGGGCTCACCTGGCTTGGCTCCCGGTTGGGCGCCGACTGCCGCCCCGCTTGGTGCTACTTCGCCGACCACGTGCCAATCAAGGATGACTTCTTCGAGCGGGCTGGGCACATACTGCTTAGCCTGCCATTTGATTGAATCGGCCAGCTCGTTTCGCGGCATATTGGGCAGGGTGATGATTGAGGTAAAGACTCCGGAACCCGGCAGCGCGGCCACACAATGGGTCGACTGAATTTTGGCTTTACTGACGACCTGACGGATAGCGTTGGAAACATTTTGCAGATCAACTTCGGAGTCAGACTGCATGGAGCCGGCTGGCAGGACCATGCCGCCGTAAGCTGCGAGCTGCGGTTTGCCAGACCCATGCTTCAGCTCGACCACCTTCACACTGGTACCGGAAATATCTAACCCGAAGAACTGCTCGGGTTTACTAAACAGCCCCATACGCTCTTTGCAAATATATGTCTGTTTTCATCCCCTTGTACCTAGCGTTGATTATAACGGCCTTAGGCTTTAGGCGTTAGACCCTACTGTGTTTTGGAAACTATTCCCTAAAGCCTAGCGTCCAAGGCCTCTTACGGCGCAATTTCGTACCACGACGCCGTGTTACGGAACGTTCCAAATCCAGGCGGAGTATTAGCCAATACACGACCGTCATAGTAGACGTTCTCGGCTGGATCAGACTCAGTATCGGTTGGGTTGATGAAGTACCGCTCGAAGTCGAAGGCACCAGCCACCAGGGCACCCTGAATGTTCAAGGCGAGCGTGGAAGCACCAGTCTTGATGCGACCTTTGTTCGTTTTAATGAAATCGATATTCTTCGGGCAACCCTGACCATCTAACGAGGTGTCTGCGTCGAGGACATAGTAGGTCCCAACAATGTTGGTCACGCTTGGTGCAATTGTCAGGTTACTACCAACGATGGTGGTACCTGGAGCCACAATTACCCCAAGTGAGTTAACCCCGTTTGAATCTGCAGCGTAGGTCAGGTTCGAGCTAATCGTCAGGTTACCGAGGACGAGTAACGTACCAACACCCTTGAATGGAACCGCGCTAGTTATGTTTAAGTCACCATTCCAGACCCAAACATTTGGCTGTCCAGACGGATTCAATTGACCGAACTTTGCATTACTTGGATTCAGCAGTTGATTCTGAATTTCAGTGTTGCCATTCTTCGATCCGCTTTGAAGCTTGACGATGTTCTTGATCATGTCGGTCCGCCAGTCGATTCCGCCCGATTTGACTCCGGTGACGTTCGTACAGGCGTTTTGCTGACTGGTGTAGTTCTGCAGAGGATTGATTTTACCGGGGTCGATTGTACTGGTGAAGTGCGAGAGCGCGCCATTGGCCTGCACCAAGAAGGTAGCGTTCTCTTCACCGGTCAACGCATCGTAGCCGAAGATGCCACCGTTCGACCCAACCGAACCGCGTTGGGTGCGCAGGAATGGTGCTTGGACCGTACCATTCGACTTGTCGATCGACTTACCGACGCGATTAGTATCGTCGCAATAGTCTTCCTGGTAGCGGATCCAGAAGTGAGTATCGGTCGGAGTCAGCTTGCGGGTAAAGTCGCCGCCGCCTGGATTGGGCTCTTCAATACCATTGGTGACCTTCTGGTTCCGGTTGGCGCGGGCTTGGTAGGTAATCACCACCGACTGGCCCGGCGCCAGTTCGCCGGCCGGCAGGTAGGCGCCGCCGTTGGCACCGAGGTCGATCCGCCAGGCTCCGTTCCGGTAATCAGTCGATTGGAAGAAGGGATCGCCGCTCGGCAGCGTGCTTGGGTCGGCCACGCTCTTATCATTGTCGGCGTTCTGCCGGTCGGCCACGACTGATGCAATCTGCGAGGCCGGTACCACCACGGTTGCGCCAGACCCGGTCTTAACATTCACGTTAGTCGGTTTCTCGAAGTCACGAAGCGCGCCGAGGTAGTCCTTGATAGCATAGTACTTGGCCGGTGTCTCACCGCCGTTGGTGACGGTGGTCCGAACCTGGACGGTCTGACCGTCCGCCACCGTGGTGATGACGTTACCGTTCAGATCAAGGAATTCCTTCTTCGACGCGCTCTCAAATTCCGAGGCGGAATTCTTGTGCGTGACTTGTGAGACGTACGGACCCCACTTGAGGCCGGT
>SICC01000001.1 GCA_009694835.1 Patescibacteria group bacterium | reverse complement strand
CACGGTGTCGCGCCCGGTTCCAGCGTCTGCCCCGTCTCCTGATCCACCCGATGGGCGCAATCAAGGAGCGACAGACACGGAATCTCATCCGCCTTGAACGTCTCCTCTGGTTCGTAATAGAGGCAGTCGTACTCGTTCCGGCCGTAGACGGCCGTTACGTCGGGAAACATCTCCTTGACCTGATCCACCAGCGCCTTGGTCGGCACCAGGTAGAACAACGGTCCTTCCACGCCGGCGTTGGCCAGCGTCTTCAGGTAGGTGTGTCCCACGGCGGTCTTCCCGGACCCGGTCGGCATTTCGAGCAACACGGACTTCTGAGTGTCCGCGATCAGCTCGAACGCCGCCCGTTGGTTCGAGAGCACGTCGGGGTACTTCGCTTTCGGGAAGTTCCTGAGCAGCCGATTCAGCGTCAGGACCTCCCGATACTGCTGATTCGAACTACTCATGGTTTCCTTTCGTTGGAAGGTTGGCGGAATCCGGAGACTCCGCCCCGAGGCATGGCTGGCCGGAGCAGGCAGTAGACCTGCGCGCCCAGGCTGACGCCACGTTGCCTGGAAGTTTGGTCGGAGCCGTGCTGGCCTCCGACCCCGTGGAGAGGACAACCGAAGCTTGGATAGCCATTCGGCGGTCCGCCGTGCCCAACAGGACACTAGAAGTTTTTGGCGGGGAAGGTCGAGTCGTAAGACTGACACTTCCCCGCCCCGAGCCGGAGCCTGGCTTAGCTTGCCGTTGCGCTGCTGCGCAAGGACAACCCATCGGCGCCGGAAAGTTTTGGTGAGGGAACCGGAGTTCCCTCACCCCATGGCGGGTCTTGGCTGACCCTGCCCTAGCGAGCCCTGCCCAAGCGGGGTGAGCCCTAGGGACTAAGTTTTCGGCGAGGGAGAGCCGAAGCTCTCCCTCGCCCCATGGCGCAGGCCAGACTGGCGCGGCAAGCCAAAGACTAGCTGACGACACTTAGCCACGTCCTGACGGACACGGCACGCGGATGACGGGATTCGAACCCGTGGCTTCCTCCTCGACAGGGAGGCACTCTAACCAGGCTGAGTTACATCCGCAGATGGCGGAAAGTCGTGCTGACCTCTCCGCCCCATGGACTGGGGAAGCGAGCTGCGGCCAAGAATAGCGCACTAGGCCGAGCAACGCGTTGCCCCACACAGCTTAGAAGTTTTTGGTGAGGGGACCGAAGCCCCCTCACCCCATGGACTGCACCGGGCTGCAACAGGTTGGGGTAACCTGCCAGAGCCTGGCATGGCGCGGGAAACAAAACGCCACCCCGGGTAATTCAAGTTTTAGCGAGGGGGCGCCGAAGCGCCCCCTCGCTCCGTGCCGGAGCCGAGAGTGCCTGACAACTACCAAGCACCGGGCCGCCTAGCCGTGTAGACCGCTAGCTCGCGGTGGCGGCGACGGCCTCCTCGGCCTTCGCCTTCGAACCCTTGCCGTTTCCGGCAGTGGCCTTCTCCTCGACCTTGGTGTCCCTCTCCAGGACCTTCCAGGCCGTGACCGCAAAGCGGCCGAACGGGCCGCGCTTGGCCGGACGGAAATCGCCCAGGCCGATACGCGAACCAGCGATGCTCAGGAGATCCTGCACCGTGCCCTCGCTGGCGATCTTCTCGTCGATCTCCAGCGTGACCTGGCACTGCCACTCCTTGAACTTCGGTCGGACCAGGCAGGTCGCCTCGCCACCGTTGGGGTTGACCCCACGGCGCTTGTCGACCTCCCAATCCGAGTACTCCGTGAACGCCAGGAACGTGTCCTCGATGGTGAGGAACGCCGGCAGGATCGTCGACGATGCCGTCGAGACCTGCTTCTTGTTGACCTTCACGTAGCGGCCGGCCTCGACCAGGCACGAGAAGAGGTTCTCCATCGGGATTCCGAGGTTACCCTCGTCGTCCGTGTAGAGCTTCTCCTCCGCCTCGGCCTTGGCCGGACGGTCCTTCTGCTTCGGCGCGTGAACGCCGGTGCGAAGGCCCTCGAGGGTCGCCTCGGTCATCGGGTTCATGAGGAGCCCGTTGCCGATGCCACCCAACGTTGCGAGTACGCGAATCATCGCGTGTCCTTTCTGTCGTTTTCAGAAAACAACAGAGAGCTTGAAACCTTGATGTAAAGGTTCTTGCCCCCTGTTGCTACCTACTCCGATGGCAACCGCCACTGGCGCAAATAGCTGATAATAGTAGGGTTTTCCTGACTATAAGTCAATCAGTCAAACGACCGGTAGCGTGCACCCTTGCGCACGGTTCGATGTAATGCCAGGAAAACAATCCCTGAAGCCAGCGCCACCACTGCGAGCACAATCAAACTAAACTGCATGATGCCGACCACGCGGTCGTAGGTATCGCCCAACAAAAAGCTGAACCAATCCGAAGCCGTCGGGCTAACGGCAACGAGCCCAATGATAAGCGCGATTCCGAGGAAACTGGCCAGCCCGACCTTCAAATCCTGTTTGGACGGCGCCATCGCCGCCGTGATGGCCGCCGCCAAGTAGGCGAACACAAAGAACTGCCAGGAAGAAATTTGGATCTCGTTCAGGCCAATGAATCCTGGGACGAGTAGCAACGCCAATAAGTAGACCGCGATGGCCGCGCCGAACACCGGTGCCACACTGATAATTCCCTGCCCGAGTGCTAGTCGAGGTTCTTCGTGCACCACTCGCCCGCCGCGTTCATCAAACACCCGAATCTCTCGAATTCGCGCACCAACGAGTACACAGCCCAAGGCGTGAGAATACTCGTGGATGATCACACCGGGTGCAATCAAGTAGCGGTACGTCATACCAGTAAAGATTCGCGGCAAGGTGTAGTTGGTGATGTAGGACAAACCCAACACACCGACCAGCAGCAACGCCAAGTGAACGCCGGGATTGGCCAGGATTTCAGGCAGTTCCACCGAGTATCACGTGTTTACCTTCACTAACCACATTCACCTTCTTACCGTCGACTGCAATAGCGGTCATATCATCAATCACGTAAACAGGTTTCTTGAATGATGAAAATCGCGGTTTCAGATATTTCAGACGCATCTTCGGGAAATGTGGCGATCCAAAGTGAGGTCGCATATAAAAATCTACCAGGTCTAAAGCTGGTGTATCCCTCCCAATGTCCTCTGGGTAGTAAAACTTCAATGAGCTTACTTTTAGATCTGGTCCACTGACAATCCCACCAGCGCTAATACCGGCATACACTCGTCGCTTGAGCAAGCTCGGCAATTCTTTCTCCAAACCAGACTGCCTGACCCAATCCAGCAAGTAGTAAGAATTACCTCCGCCGAAAAACAGGATATCTGCAGAGCGCAGTCGCGGCAACCATAGTTTTTTAGGGAGTGCGGCAATATCTACTACGTCAACTTCATACCCACGTGCTTGAATGCGAGCTAAATCGTCTATCAACCATCCCTTGGCACCCGGCTCGGGATTAGCCGCCGTGGGAATAAACGCAACTTTTGATTTTCTGGCCGGTTTACCGTTCAGGCGGACCAACGCCCGAGCGATTGAATCATTGGAAAGGCCGTTTGAAGTAAGTAAGAGTTTCATCTAAATCCAACTCCGCAGCCACATGTGCCGGAGATAATCAGCGGTGTTCAAGCCGATTCCGGTCCAGATTGGATAGAAGTAGATGAAAGCTAGTACGCAGATTCCGAAAAAGACCACAACCTGTTTGCGTCCCCAGCGCCACCCTTTTGGCCAATCGTTGAATACGAGCCACGCCACTGGTGCGCCGATGAGTAATCCGCCCAGTCCGTAGCCAACTAATCCTGGAAGCATTCCGAGTGCTGACCGTCCCAACAATGCCCCAACCGTCACGGCTCCAGCAAATAGCAAGAGCCACACCAGAACTTGCGCTGAGGTATCTTTCGGCCGCCAGTGCCAGTAATCACGCAGCGCCACCGCCAGAGCGATAAAGACAAACGGTAACCCACCGAGATAGTGATACACAAACAATATCCGGCCAATGGCCGTCCACGGCCCGTAGTGCGCCAGGAACGCCAGAATGATGAACGCCAGGGCCAGGCTCCGAAGCTTCACGAATTTCCAAACGACATACAGCATGGCCGCCACCCCGGACCACCAGATGATTGGGTTACCGAGCGCGACAATTCCCTCCCACTGACCGTTCACGGTCTTAAAGTAGTAAGCCACCGGACGAATCAGGAACGGCCAGGTATACCAGGCCGAACCATACGGGTGGGTCGCTTTCAGGGTGTGATGATAGTTGTAGATGGTCTGATGCAGCTGCAGCCATCCTTGACCGGTCGAATCGAACGGCAGGTGCGCCGCGAAAATCGGATAGTAAACCGCCAACGGCAACACGCCGAGTAAAGCCACATACGTTAGCGGATGCTGGAGATTCTTGACCGTGGCTCCGACTGCATCGAACAGGGCTCCAGCTGAGCGAACCTTAAAGAACTTCTGAATCCGACGACGCTTGGCGAAGGCTAATACCAACAATAGTCCGACCGCCGGTCCGAGGAATGCCAACGTGATCCATTTCAACGAAAGGGCTAAGCCGAGCGAAACTCCTGTCGCGGCCAGCCACCAAACTGAACGTTTGCGGCTACTGGCTTGGAGGGACATGAAGAACAGTAGATATGTCAGTAAGTTAAAAAAGACCACAAATCCATCCAGTACGGCCGTCCGTGACTCGACGAACAACAATCCATCCAGCAGTGCGAGTAGTCCGGCGAACAGCGGAATCAATCGACCACCGAACAGTTTTTTCGTAAATAGGTAGAACAGCGGAACCGTTAACGTTCCGAACAAGGCCGGCATTGATCGCCAACCGTCAGAGTTATAGCCAAACAGCCACTCGCCGCCGGCAATGATGAATTTTCCAAGCGGCGGTTCGGCATCGAAAAACTTGGTATGGGTCAGATAATTGTGGGCGAAATTCGCGAAATAGGTCTCGTCGAAGATGATTTCCTTCGGGTGCGGAAGGTTCACAAAGCGGAGAATTCCCGCCAATAAGGTCAATCCTCCGACAATCAACCAGTCTGTTTGGGTCATCTTTCGCATTGGTACTAGCTTATCTCTATTTCATCCGATAAGCCTAGCGAAAACGGAACCGAAATGTCATCCTCGGGCTTGACCCGAGGATCAGTATCGGGGCGCAACTGATTCCCACCTTCGTGGGAATGACAGATACGAGGCGCTTCGGTCGGAATGACAACACGCTTTTCGTAGGCGACATGCCAGCACAACCGCTATACTATGTTTTGTTATGCCCAGAATTCATGTCCAAGCCTGCTTTCGAGCTAGGCGCTCCGATAACGAGGCGAGACGTGTAGCAAACGAGGCAGGAGTAGCCGGAGGCTACTTCAACGAGTTTGATACGCGGCGCAGACCGTTAGCGGAGTGGACTAGCCGAAATGAGGTTTGGAGATGAATTCTAACAACGAAGACAAGGGTTTCCGTGGTCACTCCGGAAACATCCAGTACACCACTAAAGTCGCCCGAATCCTCAATCAGACTGAGGGCGGCATGGCGCGAGCCTTGTCCGACGAGCCAGAGAATTTCCTCGAGCGTCAGTACGGCCGCCTCTTCATTGCCCTCGACCTGGACTTCACCTCTGACTTCTACGATGTCGGCGAAGTGTTGGTCGACACCATGGAACGTGAATTCTACCTGGACTTGAACCGTTCGGTGGCTGATTCATTTGAAAAAGCCCTGACGGCCGTTAACCAGACCTTGGCTGACTTGGCCGCCGAAGGTCAATCCGAGTGGGTCGAAAAACTGAACGCCGTCATCCTGACCTTGCACGACAACGAAGTGCACGTTTCTAAGGTCGGTCTGGCTGACGCCTACTTGGTACGCGGTCACTCAGCCACGAATATCACCGAAGGTCTGACAGATGATGGTGAGACTCAGACTGCCAAAACCTTCATCAACGTCGCCAGCGGAACCCTCGAAGTTGGCGATAAGCTCGTCGTCGCCACCGGTGAATTCCTGAAGCACCTCTCGAGCCAGGATTTGCGGCGCGTGCTCTACCTGCACTCGCCGGTCAAAGCCATCCAGAAATTCGCTGACAGCCTTTCGACCAAAGCCCCAAAAGAACTGGCCGCTATCGCCGTTGAACTGACAACCATCGACCTGGTCTCAGCCGAAGCCGTTACTGACGAACCAAACGAAATTGTGATGAACGCTTCCCGACGTCACTTTGAAAAACTCCAAGGCTTCAAACCGTTCAAAAAAGATACTCCCATCGCCGAATACTCCGAGAAGGCTAAGAAGCATTGGAATAAGAAACTGAAGCCAGGATTGAACCGCTCAACCGCCTCGGCCCGGCACAAAGTTGCCAGCTGGCAAGCCAAGCGCCGTGGTGAAGCCCCACCGGCTCCGCCGCCCCGAGCGGCCGCCGGCACTCCGGAAACCGCGCGCACTCCGCGGCCAAAGCGCACCACTCCCGATTCCGAAAATTCCGGAACCTCTGGTCGAGCCGGTCAGAAAGCCTCGGCCGCTTTTGATTCCGTCATCGCTCGTCTCGGACGCGCCCTGCGTCCTGCTCGGGCTACATCAACCGAACTCTGGCACAAAACCGGCATCCCAAAGAGTAACGTCTGGCGCAGCGTCAGCCGAGTGACGGAACCGGTCACCAAGCAAATCAAAACCTTTCCCTTCCGCGAGCAGCTGGCCGGCAACCGCCGAGTCGTCTACCGCAACCTGATTCTCTTAATCGCCCTAGTATTACTGATTAGCCTGGCCCTCTCAATTAACGCTGCTCAAAACCGCAAAGCCGAGGCCAGTATCCGTGACCGCATAAACAAGATTGAAGATGTGCAGGCTAAAGCCGAGGCTAAGTACATTTTTAAGGATGTGAATGGGGCACGGACGCAACTAGCCGACGCCGTCAAACAAGCCGATCAACTTTCAAATGAATCGTTACTGAAAAGCGACGTCACCAGCTTACGGCAAAGCTTGTCTGTGTCCTACGACCGCATCAATAACGTCGTCAGTGTTCCCAACCAACCGCTGGTCGATTTCTCATCCACCACCAAAAAGACTACCTTGAACCACTTGGTTCAATCCGGCACCACGCTCTACGCCATGGGCGACACCGGTGCGATGCATTCCTACAATCAGCCGACCAAAGAAGTGAAGACGGCTCAAACCATTCCGGCGGGTTCCGGTCAGATTGTCTCGACCGCCACTACTTCGAACGGTGACATTCTGATGCTTTCCGACAAACCGGCCGTTCTCGAGCTCGATACGGCCGCCGGCAGCGTTTCCAACGTCTCAGTCGAAACTGGTGGTTCCTGGGAAAAAGGCACCGCCATCGACACGGTTCAACAGAATGCCTTCGTTCTTGATCCGAACGGTGGACAAATCTGGCGGCATACCCGAACGCTCTCCGCATTCAACAAAGGTGAACCGTACTTGGACGGCACCCAGGACCTTAAAGACGCTGTCGATATGGTGACCGGCGCGCAAGTCTACGTTCTGAAATCGGATGGAACGGTCACCCAGTTCTCGAACGGTAAGAAGCAAGGATTTTCACTGAAGGCTCCCCCAGGACCGCAGGACAAGATGACTGATGCCAAGGCCATGGCTCAGAACTTCTCGAACAACAACATTTATGTGCTCGATCCGAAGAACCACCGCGTCGTTGAGTTCACGTCGAACGGTGAATACTCGCGTCAGTTCAAAAACGACGCCTTCACAGGCACCGAGGACATCGTCGTTGACGACAAAACCAACACGATGTTCGTACTAGCTGAGAATAAAGTATATTCAGTCGGTCTCGGTTAGGCTACATCTTCTCCGGCAAACTGATCCCAATCGTGTCCGCGACTTGATTCATCACAACTTTGGTCGCGTCCAACAACTGCAGTCGCGCCGCCGTCATGTCTTTGTCTTCCGAAATCACCGGGCATTGCTCGTAGAACTTATGAAAGACATCGGCCAGTTCGAGTGAGTAATGCGGTAATCGCTGAACTTGATAATCTTTGGCGGTTCGGGCAATGACTGATGGGAATTCCGACAGTTCGCGGATGAGAGCTTGCTCAGCTGGATGTTCAAGTAATTCAAGCTTGCCGGAACCATGCCGACCGGCTTTCTTGAGAATGCTAGAAATCCGGGCGTGGGCGTACTTGAACCGATAGACTGGATTCTTTTGTGACTGTTCGGTGGCCAAATCTAAATCGAAATCCATGTGGGTATCGAAGCCTTTCATCACAAAGAAGAACCGGGCCACGTCTACTTCGACCAACGCTAGTAGTTCATCCAACGTGACGTAGGTACCAGCCCGCTTGGACATCTTCATCTCTTCGCCGTTTTTAATCAGGCGGACTAACTGCGTGATTAATATTTTCAACTGACCGTCAAAATGTTCGGCCTTGCGCAGAAATTCAACGCCAGCTTCCATGCGTTTCACATAGCCGTGGTGGTCAGCGCCGACTACGAGTAGTGATAGATCAACCTTGCCCTTCACAAACTGCCCGTAGAAGTGGGCCAGGTCGCTGGCTAAGTAGGTTAGCTCTCCGTCGGCTTTTCGAATCACGCGGTCTTCGTCGTCATCAAAATGCGTGGACTTCAGCCAGAGCGCGTCGTCTTTCTCATACGTCGCATCAACTTTCTCGAGATCGGCCAAGGTTCGATCGATTTCTCCGCTTTCATGTAACTCTTCCCGCTCCGAAAACCAGCTATCGAACTGAATGCCCATGCGGTCGACCGTGTCTTGGATTTCACTCAGCATGAGGGCGGCCGCTCGTTGTCCGACCACCAAATCCGAGCCGTCCAGTTTTACTTTGGACTTTAACTCCTCGATGTACTCACCTTTATAAATTTCGGCTTTCCCCTTCAGCGTCTCACCGAGTCCGACGATCTGCGAGCCAGCGTCGTTTAAGTAGTATTCCTTGTTGACGTCATAGCCGGCTCGCTGCAAAACCCGGGACAATACGTCACCGCCAAATCCCCCGCGCCCGTTACCAAGTGTCAGCGGCCCAGTTGGGTTGGCAGAGATGAATTCAACTTGAATCTTTTGATCATTTTTTGGAAGCGTCCCGTACTTTTCCTTAGCCTTGAGAATGTCGGCCAAGGCTGTCTGCCAAACGCTCGGTGCCATGCGGAAATTCAGAAAGCCGGGCCCGGCCACCTCAACTGCCGTAAACCGCTCGTCGTTCGAAAGCTTTTCCTGAAGCTGTTCGGCCAAACTTTTCGGATTCACCCCGTTCTGCTTCTTGGCTACAACCATCGCGACATTCGAAGCAAAGTCACCGTGCTCGGGGTTCTTGGGACGTTCGACGCTGAAATCGGCCTTGATTTCGACCAATTCCTGCAATGTCTGGCGTATTTGTTCAGCGACCATATGTATAGTCTACAGACGTCGGTCGCCAGTCGACAGTCAGTGCCGTCATCCCGGCGCACGCCGGGATCCTGGATTCCGGCTTTCGCCGGAATGACGTACCGACGGTACACTGGAACCATGGCCTCGCCTACCAAATTTATTGCCCTCAACCGGAAAGCCCGCTTTGAGTACGAACTGGAGCGGACGCTGGAGGCTGGCATCGAATTGGAAGGTGGCGAGGTGAAATCGATTAAAGCTGGTGAGATTTCTCTAAACGAATCGTTCGTGACAATTAAGGATGGTGAAGTCTGGTTGACCAACGCCCACGTCAAACCGTATCAGCCAGCCCAAGGGTTCGAGCAAGACCCAACTCGTCCCCGAAAGCTGTTACTCAAGAAGGCTGAAATATCCAAACTGGTTGGTGAAAACAAAGCCCATCGCCGCACCATGGTACCGACCAAAGTCTACTTGAAAAACGGACGAGTAAAGGTTGAGATTGCCGTGGCGCGCGGCAAACAGCAGCACGATAAGCGCGCCAGCGTGAAAAAGCGCGAACAAGAACGCGAAGCCCAAGCGGCTATGAAGCAAGCCCGGAACAGCTAGTTTGACAGCAAATACGGGTCGGCTAGACTGGTCTTTCATGCCTAAGAAAGCCGAACTAGCGTCCGAAGCCAAGCCTGGCGAATCGCAATACCGCTCCAAGCGTCTCGACACGAAGGAGGCCGAGCTGGAGTTTGAGCAAGCTATTCGTGACCGATTCGAGGCACGGATGGAACCAATCGACAAGCATGCCGCGAACGATCCTACGTACGAACCGCCGGAAATGCGAGCTGCGCGTGCGGCTCGAAAACCGAAGTACTCCGACCTGTGGATAGATCATGCGGAAAGCCTCAGTCCCGAAGTTGATTCCGAGGCTAAGCCAAGCGTAGGGCCGATAGACTGATGCCGGAACGGATTTTTGGAGAAAGTACCATAGCCGACCCGGATGGAGTCGATAGAATGGCTGCGATGGAACAAAGTGTCGAGTTATTAGACGCGCCTCCCCACGAAAAACAGGCGACGCGTATTCGTGAAGCCTCCGACAGGGAAAGCGGGTCGACTGAAGAGCTACTTGATCAGGTCATGGCCGACGAGCGGTTTAGTGATATTAGCTTGGAACGACTTCGGCACGCATTTGACCATATTCGGCACGGCGATCGTCGTCGCTAGCGTGAAACTTCGGAAGACACCGACTGCCGTTCTTCCACGCACAACTCGGTCATCACATTCAGCAATGTCTGATGTTCTTCACCCTTCATCCGTTCGTGAAGCGTCACGATGGTATCTCTACCCTCAACCTTCACCACGCCGCGGCCCAAAATCGGTCCTGGCGTTCCATCTTGCAAAATCACGTGAACCGTTGAGCCCGCATAGGTTTGTTTCGATGCTAGGACTGCTTGGATGGCGGTGGAGCCGGACAGCCCGGTGCACGGATCGGCAAATGAGCCATCCGGTAATTTGTATTTATGACGACCGGGATCCGGCAACAATCCTGGATGCAGATTGATCACCCGCCACTCGAAGTAACGGAGGAAGGTTTCTGATAACTCTAACGTCCAGCCAGCCAGGATGACGAGGTCGGGCGAAAATTTTTGTAATCGATGCGCCAAGTCTTCCTCAAAGTGCGATCGCGGTCGGCCCTGGGTTTGGTAATCGGCCAAGTCGAGCACTTCGGTTGGAATGTCGGCTTCCCGCGCCCGAGTTAATCCATACCCGTCAGGCTTATCACTGAATACGCAAACCACCTGACCGTTGTACCGGTCGGCTTGTCCGTCGATTAATGCTTGCAGGTTCGAGCCTGCTCCTTTGTTTGATATTAGTACGGCGATTCGTCGCATATTTTTGTCGGGGGTGGGTTGTATGTACCCTCTACTACTCATACTACACCTGGTATCGGGCGGGCTAAAGCACCCGAGCAAAGGGATTTATAGAGCCACTGACCATTGACATTTACGCCTCAATGGCCTACAATCCTCGGCGCGGGGATGTACTGGTTTCGACAATGACGCACCTTGATACGCAGCCGGCCGAGCATGAGCATTCGCCTCGCAAAACCGATGCTCAACGGCAAATATACCTGCCAACGTTAAAGAGAAGCTTAGTGGTATCGCAGCCGCTGCCCGTCAAAAGGTAGCTGCGCTCGTTCCGCAACAGCTCTCACCTGTCAGCGCGTAATACCGCTGTCCGTACGTCTGATGATGTCTGATAGTCAGATACGTGCGTAATTTATCAGGCTTACTCGGGCGGTAAGTCTCACCTAACCGAGGACACCTTTGAGACTGGGCAGGTTGTGTTTCGTTCACTTTTTAGCAGCCTGCTGATTTCAAAAAGTGAACTATGCCGGTAGATCGCGTATCTACGGTCTTCGTTGGACGAGGGTTCGACTCCCTCCATCTCCACCAGGAAAAAACTATCCGGGCTTTAGTCCGGGTAGTTTTTTACTCTGTGGAAGTGGAGCAAGAGTCGAACGGGAATGCCGGGGGCATTCCCAGGCCCGTCAGCCCGAGCACGGCGAAGCCGCGCGCAGGGTTACGACCCCGGACTTGATCCGGGGTCGTAAGGTCGACTCCCTCCATCTCCACCAATAAAAACACCGACCCAGTGTGGGGCCGGTGTTTTTTCGTACCCTGTCCGAACGCTACAGTCGAGCGTTACCAATTAGCTGTTATTTATAGTTGCCCGCTTGCGTTTAATACGGATACGTTAGAATCTTCATGTAACAGTAAGAAATCCGACAGTTGCAGACATGACCGTTGACCTCTCTCCAGTATAAAAAAGTTTCGAAAAAAAAATAGCAGTAATCGCTCTGATTATTGCTTTTGTGTTTGGCTTCGCCGGACAAGCTCTGGCCGTGACCACGGTGGATATGGGCACAGCTGAAAATTTTGCCGTCTTGGGTGCCACCGCTGTAACAAACGTCCCTACTTCGGTCATCACTGGAGACGTGGGCCTAAGCCCGGCCGCTGGCAGTAATTATTCCGGAATCACCCAAGCCCAGGTAACCGGCACCATCTACGACGTGAATGGCACCGGTCCGGCCGGTTCTGTAAACAATCCATCCTTACTAACCCAAGCTAAAAACGATCTGACCGCGGCCTACATCGACGCCGCTGGGCGGATCCCAACTCAGACATTCGTGGCCGGCGACACTCTTTATCTTCATGGCTCGATACTAACCGAGATTATCGCTTTCTACGATTCCCATACCTAAGCTATTTTTAGTCTTGCCCAGGCGTGCAAACGACGTTTTTTACCTACAAGAGCGTGCTTTTTGCTTAGTTATGGGGTAAACTACAGAGCACGTAACTTTTTTATTGCCCTATGCCTAAGAAAATTGGTCGACACGTCTTTTCCGGACCTATCCCCTCACTCGAACGAATCCCCAAGGAGCCGGGTGTGTTCGTCGTTCAGAAGCGTATCGGCGACTACGAGAAGCTCGTGAAGACTGAGGCCGGTGGCAACTTACGCGCCACGCTCTCCAGCTACGCCAGCAAACAGTCCCAACCGTTGAATAGCGACTTCTTCAAGAAGCAACAAATCTATACGCTCCCGCTCTTTTCGCTCAAAGCCGGAAGTGGCGTTCCGTCCGAAGTTGTTCAGCACTACAAAGAACAAGACCTCGAAGCCTAAGCCTCGAGTCTGTTTGAACCAGACCTATCACCATTCCGGCGTTGGCCATCACCAGCCACGAGTTTACTGATTTTCGGTCTACCGTTGCTATAGTGCCTTAGACTACGCGAAATTGTTGTTCAGTAATAGGCTCACCAGCTTCCGCCACCGCCACCGCCAACTCCCCCGCCGGAGAATCCGCCAGAGCTGCCGCCCGATGAGCTGGATGACGACGTCGAGATCGGAGCAAAATTAGAATTGATGGCCCCGCCGAACGAGGACAGGTCGTTCGTGAAATTGTTCATCGTCAACGGATAGTAGCCGTGGTACCAATAGTTCGTCGACTTCACGACGTCCATGCCTTCGAACTGTTTGGTCCACTCTTTTTCGACCCCGAGGGCAATTGCGAACGGAAGTAGGGCCGAGAACTGCTTGGGGTTCCGCTTGGGTGCGTCAGTAAAGGCCAACCGTTCCTTTTCCGTCATCGACAGGAACCGCTTGAAACCGGCGACCTCGCCCCACTCAACGTAGCCAGCTTTGGTCAGGCGGGACTTGTAGAAGGATAGGACCAGAAAGAGCAAGCCAACTCCAGCCACCGACGCTTCGCCGATGATGTTACCGATATCGGCTCCGGCGTTCACCGTGACGGCTAAGCTGACGACAAAGATTACCAGCGCGATCAACCACGCCCATTTACCGATCGTCAGCCGGGCCTTGGCATAGTAGCCCTTGGCTTCCAAGCCCGACCGAACCACATCATTAAAGCTACTGACCGCCAACGCCATCTGCCCATTGTCCAATCCATCCAGCGTCTGCGTGGTCTTCGTACCAAAGATGGCATCGAAGATAATCTTCTCGTCCGGGCTCAACCCAGTCGAGCCCTTCTTCTTGATAAAGGTGTACTTCGGTTTCTTCAACAGTTTCTTACCTTGGGTTTGGTCGATTTTGAGATAACCATTGACCGCCAGATTAATCAGGCTGGCTGTCACTTCCGTCATACCCGTCTTGTTGTCGATCAGCAGGCCGATTTCAGCCGGAGTCAGGTTGTCCGGTGATTCATATTCCGGTACCTCAGTCTCACGCGAACGCCGGAAGCGGTACCAGAGCCACCCGAGAATCAACGATACGACGGCCAGAGCGCCAGCCGTTGCCCCGACAAAATAGCCGTTGTATGTGGCCCACTCGAACGGCGGTTTCTGGTTTGGCACGAGGTATGTGGTGACGGCTCCGGACTGCAGGTCATTGGCGATGGTCAGTCCTTCCCCTGGTTGTAGGGCTCGGGGCATCGTGGCCGTATAGCCGTCAGTGGCCGACGCCAGAGTGCATTCCTGGGCTCGAGAGCGGACCGTTCCGGTGTAGCAAAAGGTGTTGAGCGGCTTTATCGGAGACTCGAAATGAACGGTAGCGGCGGCGTGATCGATTGGAACCGTCCACCCGTTTCCGGTGACGTCGTAAATAAACAGATCGGAATCTTCCTGATTACGCACAACCGGATCAAGTGAATACGAAATCTTGTAGGTATGCTGGCCGGTCAGCGCTTTACCAGCGTCTCCAATCTTCAGCACTTGGTTACCGGCCTGCCGACTCTGCTGATATTTCCACGGCTTGCCAGTCTCGTCCGTCACTGAGCCTACTTTGAATGTTAGATAGAATGTGGTGCCTCCTTCTTCCATATACTGCACCGGGACATAGCGAAAAATGCCGTGACGCGGGGTCAGGCCAAATTCGTAGACAATCGTTTCGGTAACCTGCAAGGATCCGCCATGCTTCAGCGTGGCATCGGAATTAAAATTGACGATGTGCTCAGTCGGCACGCCCGACGGAAATCGGATGTCTTGGGCGTGGGCACTGCCAGTCACGACCGATAACAACAGTACTACTGCGGAAATACCCGCGCCAATAAACGCCAGGATGGTTCTCATGCCGTTAATAATACGCTACCCGGCGGCGGCCACTGGAGGCTGGTTCGGCTTTTGATCTGGTTCGGTACGGCGGCGCTGGCGAATGAATAAGGAAATGATCGCACCGGCCAAAGTAAACCCAGCGGCAATCCGGAAGCCTCGGATGAAGATATCGAACGAGAACACGATATTCAGCAAGCCGCCGTGAATGAAGGTCAGCGTCAGGATGATAGCCAGGATGACGACCGGGATATTGATGTAGAAAATCCAGCGCCAGCTGAAATCGTCTGTCAGCCAACCGCCGAGGACCGGCCCGATTGCCAGGGCGACGCCGGCCATCGCTCCCCAAAATCCAAGTGCCAGTCCCCGTTGGTGCGGCGGGAAGGCGGACAGCATCAAGGCCAAGGTAGCTGGCATCATCATGGCCGCTCCGAGGCCCTGGAAGGTTCGGAAGACGATTAGCCAGTCAATGCTCGGAGCCGCTCCGGACGCGGCCGAGGCCGCCCCGAACACGACCAATCCGCCCAAAAACAAGTTTTTGTGGCCGAACATGTCACCCAACTTGCCGAAGGTAATCAAGGTCGCGGCGAACGCCAAGGTATAGGCGTTAAAGACCCACTCGACATTCGAGATGTTGGTGCCGAAATCGGTCATAATCCGCGGGATGCTGACGTTCACGACGGTGATGTCGAGCAGGATAATCAGTAAGGCGAAAATGACCGTCCCGAGGACGATCCATTTATAGTACGGCTGCTCGCTGCGAGCCTCTCGGCTACTGACGTTGGTTTCGGTACTCACCAGTTCAGATCACGCGTGCTGGTTGAGGCTGGCAATCGACCGACTCGATAGTAAACGAGCCGCGGGAGGCGGCTCGTTCAGAGTTCAGCGATGGTTAGCGGCGCTTACGCTTCGGTCGGCGTCGTCCGGCCAGGTAACGGCTGATTCCGTAGACGGTGGTGGCGATGACGATGGTGACGAGGGCGATCAGTCCGGACTGACCCGTCTTCGGGAGTACGCCGGTTGGGCCGGAGGTGCCTGGAGCGGATTTTGGACCAGGCGTAGATGCAACTGTCGGTGTGGCCGTCGGGATAGCGGTCGGAGTCGGCGTAACCAGCGGCTGGTTCCCGAATGTCAGAGTGGCCGTTTGGGTCGCCACGACCTGAGTATTCTGCGGGTTTGCAGTCGTAACCTTGAAGCTGGCGGGAACCGTTTCCGTGGCCGTGTACTGTCCGGTCGTCAATCCAACCTCATTCACCTCGCCGTTGGTGTCGGTTTGGGCGTCCTTACTGAAACCGTTCGGACCGGTGACGGAAAACTTCACGTTTGGCTGCCGGACCTCACCGGTATCCTGGGTACCGTTACCGTTCGTATCAACGAACTTGACGACCTTCAGGTTCCCGGTTTCCTTGATAACGATACGCTGGTTACCGAACAGGAATCGAGCGCGCTGACCAACGACCACTTGAGCGGTCTGGGTAGTCGGCGTGGTGGCCTTGAATCCGGCCGGAACCGTCTCCGTTGAGGAGTACGTACCCGGGGTCAGGCTGGTGAAGAGGATCTTACCAAATTTGCCGGTCTTGTTGGTGCCGAGCTTCACGGTAGCCTTTCCAGCCGCCTGAGCGACTTCGGCCATGGCGACCGAGCCATTTTCGTCAGTGGCGCTGTCTTCGGACGGGTTACCTTCGGCGTCAACCTCTTCGGACGCATCGATGGTCTCGGCTTCCTCTTCGGCCTCGCTGGTCGGCTCGACACCTTCCGGTCCGCTGGAAACAGCACCGACACCCGAGACTTCATTACCGTTCTCGTCGACGTTAGAGTTCTCGTCGGCCTTGACCGCAGCCGCTTCGGCTTGCAGGTCGGCCTCGACCACGGCGGTCGTGTTGAAGGTGACGTCAGACATGGCTGGCTCACCTTCGTCGCGCTTGCCGTTGCCGTTCTTGTCTTCGAACTTCACGATGACGAGTTCACCCTTCTTTTCTTGGTTTCCGAACAGGACGGCCTTGGCCTTACAGGCACAGAGGGAAACCCTGGCGTTACTGCGGGTAGTCGGCTTCCAGACCTTCTTCTGAGCGGAGGTCAGCTTTTCGACTACTTGGTACTTGCCCGGGGTGAGATCCTTGATGACGAGCACGCCATTCTTATTAGTCTTGAAGGTGCCGATGCCCTTGACGAAAAACTTGATATTTCGGAGCCGTGGCTCACCCTTGTCGCGCTTGCCGTTGCCGTTCTTGTCTTCGAACTTGAGAAGCTTCAGCATGGCTTTTGGCTGCTTCTCGCGCGGCTGCATCTTGAGGATGCGGACGTTACCGCAGTCGCGCCGCAGGTTACCGAGGTTGATGATTTGGGCGCCTGGCAAATCGGCATTCTTCTTGACGTTGTCCTGGCTACCGCCGGCCGCTAGGGCCTTGTCAGCCAATCCGACTTTCTTACCCGGATCGACGAAGGCGAACAGGATGTCGCCGGAACCAACGTAGCGGTCATGGCTTTCATTGAATTCGACTCGGCCGCCGGATATGTAACTGTTACCGTTGATGACGGCCTTGCGGTTAAACTGGACCATCATGAAGTTTCCCTGTAGCCAGAGCTTGTAGCGTCGTTCGTTGTTGAGAGCCCGCTTGGCGCCGTCGCGAAGCCGCTGGGCACTCGGGTTATTGCTATTGATGAACTTGGTCAGATCTTGCTGGCTGTTGAGGTTTTGGGCGATCTGCTTCGGAATGACCGAACCTTGCAGGGCGTCGAAGGTATGCTTGCTGAAGTTGATATTACAGCTGTATGAGTTCAGGTCATTCCAACCTTGGCTCTTGGCCCACTTCACGACCGACTTCGGGCAATTCGGGTGCTGCGGAGTAACCGGTGCAGCGTAGGTCGAAACCGCCACGACGATACCAATCGCCATCACGGCGGCAATGGCCGTCTTGACCTTGTTGGCCTTCAGCCAATTGAGAACTTTGTTGAGCGGGTCAGTGTTTTTGTTTCGAGCCATGATGGGTTGTTGGTTTCCTTTTGGTTTTTTTGGAAATTAGGGAAGCATAGCAAAAAACAGCCTAAAAGTCAACCTTAAAGGCCTAAACGGCGCCTATTTTCAGTACTCTATGCAGATTACTAGGAATGGATTCAGCGGGTCGTCTTTCTTCAATCGAGCCTATATTTGGTCAGCACGGTGATGGCTGGAATGTACACCGGACTGTAGGCAATCAGTTTCAAACCCACAGATTCCGGGCCATCATGATGGCTGCCTTCCCCAATGGTGTGCGCCTGAACCACCTCCGGCAGCGCAAGCCAGACGGCAGTACTTAATAATAGTACTCGTTTCACGAAGTCAGAAGGCGCCGGTCAGGACGCGGGTTTCCATTTGGGTGTCGAGGGTGGCTTCTAAGGTAACCACGACTTCACTGTACGGAGAAGCGTCGCGGGTCTGATCGAGCGTCATCACCCAGCGACCGCCTGATTGAGCCAGGTTACCGGCTGGGAATTGGGCGAATGGTGTCTTTCGGACGAGCCAGACTTGGTAGGACTTTCCGGCCGGCGGGTTCGGCAGCTGAGCGGTCACCGTCATCACAAACCGACTTGGAGTAACGGAACGGGAGGCTTCGCCGGATCCCTGCTGTCCAGATTCAGGCTTAAGAACGGCTACTTGGTCACCTGGCTTCAAGCTGGATGAGGGTGACGGACTTGGTGTCTCAGTAGCGACCGGGATAACGGCCGAAGGAGTCGCTGGCTTTGGCTTCAAGAAGAAGTACCAGGCGGCGGCGGCCAACCCAAGGATTATCACGGCAGCGACAATCAGAGCCACTACTTTCGGATTCATTCCCCCGCTCGGCACGTCGGTTGGCGGCGGAGGCGGAATCGTCCCCGACGGAGGAGTCGAGTCATCCAACGGTGGTGGAGGCGGCGGGGGTGGCGGCGGGGCCGCTGGCGAATCGTGGTGTGGTGGAGGAGACGGAGTGTCGTGGTGCGGGGGCGTCGGCTCAGGATGAGAATCAGAATCCGAGTTCGGCAAAGGACCTGGCTGGCCTGCCCCTGACTGTCCAAATCCCCCTGTTGGTGTTTCCTGCATTGCTAATAACGTACTACAAGCTAGCAGAGATGACTACCTTTTAGCCGAAAAAGCTAACCTACGCTTCCCATCCTTCCTCGCGCCACGGCAGTCGGTCTTTAAATTTTGATTTTGAAAGGAACTCGCGCATATCCATCACCAACTCCTTGCCATCATCGGTTAAAAGTAGTCCTCGAAAATCAGGAGCTCGTTCGATGAAACCTTCATTAATCAATGAATTGAGCATGGGAATTGTTTGCTCCGCGTTTAACTTGATTTCTTCATGCACAAACTCGATTACCCCAAAGGACCACCGCGATTGATCATGACCTTTGGTCTCCTCTCCTTGCTTGTGTACTACCTGCTCACTGGCAAGTGAGGTGTGGGCTTGCTGAATATCGTGTTCTCGTTCGATATCTTCATCCGAGGCTTCCGCGTAGAGCGTATTGAGCTGGACCGCGCGCATTATATTAGTTGCGGCGTGGTACCGCTGATCAGGCGTGGTCTTCGCACGTTCGGCCATTTCTTGTTCAGCACGCTCAGTAGCCGTTGGGATGCCATAGCGTATCCGAAAGAGGTCGAGTAACTCCGGATCAGTTTTCGGTTTCTCAATACTCATGAAAATAAATAAAAGGATTCTAGACCCCTTGCGCATATAGTACCAGTCAGCGACGCAGTCGCGCGAAGATGTTGGCGACCAGTAATCCCCAAATCACCGCCGCGCCGGCCAGAATCGAAACGTAGCTAAATCCAACTGCTCCGATAGCCGCCAACGCCCCGAACTGGATCTGTTTCCACTTTGGTTGGATTGACGTCATCGGCTCCGGCAGCATGAATAGGATGAAGAATACTGGCAGCGCAATCGGTAGCGTCTGGGTTCCAAGATCGGAATAGGTCAGACTACCGCTGGGGAATCCGGCTACCAACGTAAGCAGTACTATATACACCACCGTAAACGAGATGATTTGCGGGAACTTCTTCACCCGCCAGACGTTCAGCAGTCCGAAAGCTAGCGTCAGCCACAGGAACGAGTCAGGCCACCACCCTAATGAATAACCGAAAATCGCGGCTGTCATGGCCACGCCAAATCCAGCCGGATTAAACACGTGCCGTTTACTAACTAAGATGAAGTGCTTCGAGGCAATCGCCAGGGCAATCGCTAAGAAGGCAATGCCGAGATTAATGTCCGGCGGCATCAACAACGTCACGATTGACGAGGTAATCAACGCCGACTGCCAATTCGGCTTGCCGGTCTGTAGTTTGTGCAATGCGTAATCGAGTATCAGCCCGGTCGGAATCACTACGGCGGCGATAATCGCCCGATCAACGTGCGGATCCAAGAAGATAATTCCCCACAACACGAACGTCACCGCGTAGGCGTACATCGCCACCCACGGACTAATCGCCTTGTACTTCTTCCAGTAGGTTGCCAGCGCTTCGCTCATTTCGCCCTGATTATGTCAGGCGAGCACTAACTCGGCTACCATAAACGCATGATCCCTCCCTCGCTTGAAATTTGTTTCAAATTTGTGACGAGGCGCGAAGCGCCTCGCAAGC
Organism: Patescibacteria group bacterium; assembly: GCA_009694835.1. Classification (GTDB taxonomy): domain Bacteria; phylum Patescibacteriota; class SICC01; order SICC01; family SICC01; genus SICC01. Next base: position 32,972 of record SICC01000001.1, on the reverse strand, counting down.
GAGGGTTGGGATGAGTGCCTTCCGACCGTCGCCTGTCCACCGACGCCACTGGCTGGTATTGGCGTTCGGCGTGCTCGGACTGACCACCTCGGTGACCATGCTGGTCTTCTATTTACCGCTGGTGTTATCGGAAATTACCGACTCTGACCTGGCCATTGGATTCGCCGTCGGGGTTGAAGGCGTCGTGGCCCTCACGATCCCGCTGATTGTCGGCCAGGCCTCTGACGAAACCTGGAACCGCTTCGGCCGGCGCATCCCGTATTTGATTGGGGCTACCCCGCTGGTCATCGCCGGACTGATTGCCGTCACGCTGGCCGGGTCCTATTGGCTGATTGTAGCCGCCGTGGTGCTCTACTTCATTGGCTACTACACCTACTACACCGCCTACCAATCACTCTATCCAGATACGTTGCCGTCCAAAGAATATGGACGAGCCTGGTCACTACAAAATATTTTCCAAGGTATCGGGGTGGCCTTGGCCTTGCTCGGCGGCGGCGGCCTGATTGGATTGAGTTTACAGGCACCGCTCTACGCCGCCGCCGGATTATTCCTGCTAGTCACCATCACCACCGTACTATTAGTAAAAGAAAAGAAACGTCGGACCAATCAGGAACGTCATCGGTTCTATCAAGCATTTTCAACCCTGGCTAAGCGAATCCAAACCGACGCCAACTTGCGGCGATTTCTGCCGGCTCACTTTGCCTGGGAATTTTCGCTGGCGGCCATCCGCGCCTTCGTCATCCTCTATCTGCTCAGGGGGCTCGGCTTAGGTCAGGGTGAATTAGTCGGGGTGCTGGCGTTGGTGGTAATGGCTTACTTAGTAGCCGCTGTCGTCAACGGCACCATCATCGACCGGTTTGATCCACGAAACTATACGGCCTGGGTGGTCAGCCTATTCGCGGCCATTATGGTTATTACCGGCCTGACTGATGATCGAGTCATCCTCCAGGCCCTGCTGCCGTTCGGCGTGTTTGCCGGTGCGGCTACGTTGATGCTGTCCTACCCCATCTTGCTCCGCGTCACCCCAGCGGAACGCCGCGGCGAATACACTGGCTACTATCAGGCTAACCGCGGGTTGGCCCTCTTACTCGGTACTACTACTACTGGTGCGCTGATTGAAATCTTCGGTGATTACTTCCCGAACACCGATGGCTACCAAGTGCTCTGGCTGACAACCGGCGTTATTACGTTCTTGTCATTGCCGTTCTTGTTGTCACTAACGGGTGATGGAAAGGCTCGGGCGAAATGAGCAGAGTTTTAGCACCCTGTCATCCTGAGCGAAGCGAAGGATCCCTTTCTTACAACAACGTCTCAGTTGGAAAGGGATTCTTCGTCGCTCTGCTCCTCAGAATGACATGGAGTGATCCAGAATGATTTCTCCGTATATCCAAGTTGGTTCAATTTCTATCTACTACTATTCCCTGTTCATCTTACTCGGCATTGTTCTTGGATTCCTCTTGGCGCGGCCGGAAGCTAAACGCTTCAAAATTAGCGGCGAAGTATTATTCATCTCAATTTTCTATGCCCTGATTCCCGGCTTCATCGGCGCACGGCTTTATCACGTCATCGACCAATGGTCCGTCTACTCACAGGATCCGTCCGCAATCCTGGCCACCTGGAACGGCGGACTGGGAATCCTCGGGGCACTGGCTGGCGGTGCGCTGGGACTCTGGACTTTTTACCGCCTCCGCCAAGGCTCCGGCGGTCTCGGGAAGAATGTCTCTTTTCTCCGACTACTCGACGTCTGGGCCCCGTCCGTCTTGCTTGGCCAAACTATTGGGCGATTCGGCAATTGGACCAACCAGGAAGCCTTCGGGCAACCGACCGACGCGCCATGGGGAATTTTCATTAGTCCGGAAAACCGACCAGCCCAGTACATCGACTCGACTCATTTCCACCCAACCTTCTTTTACGAAGCCGGCTTCGACTTTGCAGGACTGGCCATCCTGTTACTCCTCCGCCCAAAACTCCGCAGCAAACCCGGCGCTGTGCTCGGCGCGTACTTAGTGATCTACGGGCTCGGCCGGTTCTTGGTAGAGTTTTTCCGATTCGATACGGCTCACCTCGCCGGAATTGCCATAGCGCATGTCATCGCCGTCGCTTTGGTGATTCTCGGTGTCTACCTACTCACTAGAAAATCCAAGCCCTAGTAGGTTCGGGATTTCACACCAGTTTGTTTCGCAATTTATTTGCGAAACAACTTCAGCACAAGAGCGTCTGCATTTTTGAGCCTTGGCTCAAAAATGTAAACCAGATTAGTCGGGCAGGAACTGCGTCATCACGCTAATCAACACTAGGCCAATAATAAACGGCGTCAGATAGAGCACACGGCCTTTCACTTTTCCGTGCAGCATTTCCGGCAGCAAGTTGACGGCGGCGATGTAGAGCAGCATTCCGGCCGTCACACCGATGAAGAGGTTGAGGTGATCTTGAATCGCACCCTGAAACGCGAACGTAATAATCACTCCCAGCAAGGCCGCCAACGCCGAAGTGAAGTTTACAATCAATGCCCGCCACTTGCTGACCCCCCGCCGGCGCAAGATGCTATAGTCACCGATTTGGTGCGGCACTTCATGAGCCAATACCGCCAGCGTCGTGACGATGCCGAGGTCAAATGACACGATAAAACTGGTCGCAATCGCGAACCCGTCGATCATGCTGTGCAGCCCGTCACCGATGATGATGAAGTAGCGCGAAGCTGGCGGATGGTGGTGACCCTCATGCCCCGTCGTGCCGTGAGAGTGATCACGTTGCATCAGCCGTTCAAAAAAGAATAGGGCCAACATGCCGGCTAAAATCGCCGTGAACAACTGCTTTGGTTCATTAACGCCTTTGGCGGCTTCCGGGAGTAAATCGAGAAACACCGTTGCGAGCAACACCCCGGCCGCAAAACTGACCAATCGAATCTCAACCCGTTCGTTCCAAAACTTCTTGACCACCAGGATGATACTTCCCAGTTCGATCAGGTCGATGATAGTGGTCGCTAGGATCGCCGCCCAGAACGCTGACATCAGGCCGTTCCTTTCTGGCATTGGGCGCAGACGCCGTAAAACTCGAGCTGGTGACCGAGCAGCTTGAATCCGCGCGGGACTTTCGGTCTGGCCGGCTCGGCTTTGACGCCGCGCGTCACGCCGCACGATTCGCAGACCACGTGATGATGATGCGGATGCAGGGCTTCGCCAAGTTCAAACCGATCTTCGTCTTCAGACAAGAAGCGAACTCGCTTTACTAAACCAGCCTTCACGAGATCCTTGAGTGCGCGATATGTTTTTACTTGGTCGGACTTCGTTGCTCCGAACAATTGCGCCAACCCACTGGCACTGACTGGCTGCTGCTCTTTATTAAGCTTCCTCAATACGGCTATACGCAGTTCGGTTGGTGCAAGCTTATGCTTTTCCAACCGGAGAAAAATGAACTCCCAATTAAGACCAGGCTGCGTAGACATGGTTAAAGAGTAACACATATGTTACTGGTTAACACATAATTCATTGAGCCACCACACTCCTTCCGCTATCATCACGGTACAAATCATCGGTACCCCATGACTCATCCAACCATCGCCCTGATCGAAGACGACGCGCTCCTCCTGGAGATGTACGAGGCTACCTTGAGCGGCGAGGGCTACGAAATTAAGAAAGCCAGCGATGGTAAAAAGGCGTTAGCCCTCATCACGAGCGAACAGCCGGATTTGATTCTGCTCGACCTTTCGATGCCGAGTATTTCCGGATTCGAAATCCTCGAAGAACTGCGGAAACAGAAATCGACCATTCCAGTCATCGTCATTTCCAATACTGACGAAGAAGCCGCCATCCGAAAATGTGAAGAGCTTGGGGTGAAAGAATACGTCGTCAAAGCCCAAACCAATTTGGACCAAATCAAACAAATTGTGGCGCGTCACGTGCCGCGGCCAGCCGCGAAGTAGCCTGGTAAGCTATACCCAAACAGATATGAACCCAGCACCTCCTAGCGTTACTTTTCCTCAGTACCTCGCCCCGAACAGCCGAGTTGGCTGGAGGTCGGGTTCTGTTGGGGCGGCTGCTGGAGGTGCTGGGTGAAAGTTTTAATCGCCACAGAATCCTACTGGCCGAACCTCGACGGCGGTTCGGTAGTGGAACGTAATCTGGCCCACGGACTGGCCGATCTCGGTCACGAAGTTCGGGTCGTAGCCCCATCGCCGACCGGTAAAGCCTTTGTCCAAACCGACGGCAATACCGACATCCACCGTACTCAGTCATTCAAACTGCCTGGAAAGTTTGGAAAAGTCGGAGCGCGTGGGTCGTGGTTTCCGAGCAAACTGATTAAAGATCTGATTGACGGCTGGCAACCCGATATCATCCATATTCATAATCCATTCACGATTGGACGGGCGGCTATGAAGCACGGACGGGCCGCGAACGTCCCGGTTGTCGCTACCAATCACAACATGCCAGAGAATACGCTCGATAACCTGGGATTCCTCGGGAAGTTGATCCCGAACGGGAACGCTCGGATTTGGAAGTGGCAGATGAAATTCTTGAATCAAGCTAACTTTGTTACCTCCCCAACCCAGACCGCGGTCGATTTGTTATTGGCGCACGGACTAAGTGTTCCCAACAAGCCCGTCTCGAACGGCGTCGACTTGAAACGCTACAACACCACAATCAGTAAAGCTGATGTGGTCAGGAAGTATCACCTGCCGAACAAGCCAATCGTTTTATACATGGGACGACTGGATGCGGAAAAACGAATGGATGTGTGGTTGAAGTCCGCCCCGCTGATCCGCCAGCAAATTGACGCGCACTTTTTGATCGGGGGACGCGGCGGTGAAGTTGCCAAGCTGAAACGGTTAGCGGCGGAACTCGGCGTGGCTCAACACGTCACCTTCGCTGGGTCGGTACCAGAAGAGTTACTGCCGGCGTTCTATCATGCCGGAACCGTCTTCGCGATTAGTTCCCCGGCCGAACTACAAAGCTTGGTGCTGCTCGAAGCCATGGCTTCCGGCTTACCCGTCGCCGCCGCCGACGCCGCCGCCCTGCCGGAACTTTGCAAAAGCGGCCGTAACGGGTACCTGTTCATGCCAGGCAATCCGGACAGTATGGCCAAGAGCGTTACGCGAATCCTCCAGAATCCGGCCATGGGCAAGAAGATGGGTGTCGAATCACGAAAGATTGTCGAAGAACACCACGACGTTCGAAAAATGCCCAAGAACTACGCGAATATCTACAAGCAAGTCATTCGATGAACATTGGATTCTTCTCCGAAACCTACCTCCCGGAAATCAACGGCGTAACTACGTCGATGGAAAGTTTCCGCAAGGAATTGGAACGGGCTGGCCATACTGTCTACGTATTCGCACCCGGCGACGAGCTGATTCCGGCGCCGTGGAAAAAACCAAAACGCGAACGACGCGTTTTCCGATTCAGTTCATTCTCCTATCCACTCTACAAATCCATCCGCGTGGCCATCCCAATCAACGTGCCCATTTCGCGGAAAATTCCGAAATTAAAACTCGACCTAGTTCATTCGCATACGCCGTTCTCGATGGGACTATTCGCCCAGGGCATCGCTCGCCAGCAGGACATTCCCCACGTCCACACCTATCACACGCTCTATCCGGAATACGCCAAGATTTATTTCCCTGGATTTAAGAAATGGAACGAACGGAACGCCGAACGGCTGTCGGCGCTGTTCTGCAACGCGGTGACTGAAATCATTTCACCGTCCGACGGCATCAAACGGAAACTGCGGACGTACGGGATTACCAAACCAATCACCACTGTCCCGACTGGCATCGACCGCGAATACTTTCAATCGGCTGGATCAACTGCGGCCGTCCGTGCAAAGTACGGCATCCCGAAATCCGCACCGGTGTTAATCACCGTGGCGCGGCTTGGTCGAGAAAAAAGTGTCGACTACTTGTTGCGGAGCTTCAAACAACTCCTGAAGCAGCGACCAGACGCCTACTACCTGATTGTCGGCGAAGGCCCGGCTCGAAACGAACTGGAAACATTGGCTCGCGAGCTCGGCGTGGCTGAACAGACAATCTTCACCGGACTCATTACCAAACGCCCCGATGTGATTCGACTCTACCGAACCGCCGACGTCTTTGTGTTCGCCTCCAAAACCGATACCCAATGCCTGACGTTGCTGGAAGGAGCCGCGACTGGATTGCCGCTGGTGGCCCGTTACGACAAACCGCTCGAAACGGCCCTGAAAGACCGTAAAAACGGATTCTTCGTAAAAAGCGGCGAAGCCGGATTCGCCAAGACGGTTGAAAAGATTCTGGACAACAAAACGTTAGCCAAACGACTTGGGAAGAATTCGATTGCCGTCGCCAAAGCACAAAGCGCCGAGAAACGAACCCGCGAACTGCTCGCCGTTTACGACCGCGCCATCGCCACCGAAGAAGCCTTGCCGGACATCAACGCCTTCCAAGCGGCGGTCAAACGAGTACGGTCGGCGTTTCGCTGAAAATCTGTGGACTCGACAGGATTCGAACCTGTGACCTCCTCAACGTCAATGAGGCGCTCTAGCCAACTGAGCTACGAGTCCGCTTGAATCATTGTACGTAAATCGAAAGCAGTTCGTTAGTTGGCAAACTAGAGCTACTTCTTCTCTAACTTTAGCGCCGCCGAGTTGATACAGTAGCGTTTTCCACCCGCATCTTTCGGCCCGTCATCAAAAACGTGACCCAAGTGCCCGCCGCAGTTTCGACAGATTACTTCAGTTCGCTTCATCCCGCCGGAATTGTCCTCGCGGAGTTCAACTGACTTGATCAAAGCCGGTTCGGTAAAACACGGCCAGCCGGTTCCAGACTCAAACTTGGTATCGGATGAAAAGAGTTCTTGTCCGCAGGCCGCACACGTGTACATCCCGTCAGATTTCTCATAGAGATACGTTCCGCTGCCCGGGGCTTCCGTCCCGTGCTGGCGCAGAATTTCGTACTGTTCAGGCGTGAGCTCTTTCTTCCACTCTTCGTCGGTTTTTTGCATTGTCATAGCTTTATTATCCACACCTCGTCAAATTCGCCTTGGCTGAGGAGGAAAAATCCCGTTGACAGTGGCCGCCGGCCAGGCCTACTATGGGCTCTTACGTCCTGCACCACCTGTGCCTGACGTCTGCGGTACGCAGCTGAAGAGTCCGGATAGGCTCGGACGAAACGTAAGAACGCCCCACTTCAATCGGGGCGTTTTCTGTATCTATTTCAAACGCATAGCTGAGCCTCTGATGATTCCTGGCAAGGCACCGCTGAGGAGCTTTTTTCTTTTGTCGATCGAAAGAGGTGCGCAGGAGCTGTGCTCCGAGTACGCTTTCGATCGAAACAGCGAAGAATGTCGGGCGAAAGCTGAAGCGGCCTAACGAGTTAGGGCGCGTAAGCTGGAGCCCGATTCTGAGCTATTCGCAGCAGGGGTCGTGATAGCCGCAGTTTTGGCAATCACCCGTCCAAGCACCAGAACGAGCATCCATGTCTTCCCCACACTGCGGGCATTCCTGGGTTTGGGGCGGATAGTGAGTTCGCGGTTCCATGTTTTTTTGTTTTTGGATACGTCTACACTGGGCACTATATGTCACCTCCTTCCAGCAAAACAGTCCTCGCTAGCGGCGTGTTCGATATCGTTCATCCTGGCCATCTTCACTTCCTATCCGAAGCTCGAAAACTCGGCGATCGGTTAGTCGTGGTGGTAACCTCGGACGAGCAAGCTGAGCGTGAAAAGCGAAAACCGCGTCATCGTGCCACCGATCGGGTGACGATCATTGCATCCCTCGCACCGGTCGACGAAGCCTTCGTCGGGGCAGAGCCGTACGATTTAGTTGGAACGGTTAAAAAAGCTGACGCGAACGTGATTGCGCTGGGATACGATCAAAAATTTGATGAGCAGAGGCTGGTCAATGAACTGAAAACGGCTGGGATGAACGTGGCCGTGGTGCGTTGTCCGGAACTTCCTAGACACGCCACGAGTGATTTGCTTAGCTGAAATTCAACTGAACGTAGTCGTCATATTCGACTTGATCGGCCTCATTGAACTTCCTATCTAGTTCGACACTCGTCAGCGGCTTAGTCGTTCGTTTCAACATCTTCCGGAAACCAGAAGTCAGTTGATCAATCTCTGGGAGTGTTCGGTTCAAATGGTAACTATCAAGGAACAGTCCAACTGCCGGATCACCATCAAGCAATAAGACCGCTTGATGTTCAAGAATATTTCCTTCACGATCGATTTTTTTTAGTTCAATATTATGAGATGGCCCTGGGCCAGACAGCTTTGGTTGAGCAATGCGGGCCGCCGTGAAGGTGTCAGCATCTCGTTCACCAAAAAGTATGTAAATTCGCGGTTCCATGGAGTCACCACCGACAACGGCGTCTTTTCGTGGAAAGCCCTGTTCGACCGCACCCGCAAAGAGCAACGACAATCGCTGAATCTCTTGAGCATGCTCGAGCTCGGTAATTTCCGCTTCAGCAACGGGTGGGTTTTCAAATCTATTTGGCATAGCTCACTATCCTACCAGCTGGTAAAAAACGAGCAAGAGAGAGCTATACCAAGCACCAACACGTGGTGCTCGGTATACTTGAGCCATGGCAAAAACCAAAGCCAGCTCGAACACTCCGGATAAACTTGAGACCATACGACACTCGCTGTCACACGTATTGGCGATGGCCGTCCTCGACATGTTTCCCGAGGCCAAGCTCGGCGTCGGCCCGGCTATTGAGAATGGTTTCTACTACGACTTCGAGCTACCACGGACGTTGATTCCGGAAGACTTACCAATCCTAGAGAAGAAGATGAAACATATCGTCAAGCAAAACCTGAGTTTCGAAGGTGAGGAAGTACCGCCAAAAGAAGCTATCGATCGACTGAAGAAAGCCAAGCAGCCCTACAAGGTTGAATTGGCTGAAGAGTTCGCTCAAGAAAAACAGCCAATCACCTTCTTTACGTCCGGCAGTTTCACCGACCTCTGCCGTGGTGGCCACGTGAAATCGACCAAAGATATTGGATCGTTCAAACTCACGAGAATCGCTGGCGCCTACTGGAAAGGTGATGAGAAAAACAAACAGCTTCAGCGAATTTATGGGGTGGCGTTCGAGGATCAAAAAGAGCTGGATGCGTATTTGAAGCAACAAGAAGAAGCTAAGAAGCGTGATCATAGGAAGCTTGGGAAGGAACTCGATCTGTTTACGTTCTCCGACCTGGTGGGATCGGGTTTGCCGATGTTTACGCCGCGCGGTACGACCCTAAGAACGCAACTGCAGAATTCTCTGCTTGAAATCAGCCAGAAGTACGACATGCAACCAGTCACTATTCCCCACATTGCCAAACGCGAACTCTACGAGAAGTCCGGCCATGCTGACAAGTTCGGTGAAGAGCTCTTGAAAGTAGAAAGTAAGTACGGCGAGTTTGTGATGAAGCCGGTGAACTGCCCACACCACACTCAGATCTATGCCAGCCGACCCCGATCCTACCGAGACCTGCCGCTGCGGTACATGGAATCGACGATGATGTACCGTGACGAAAAACCCGGTGAAATTGGCGGACTCACTCGAGTACGGGCAATTACGTGTGACGACGGCCATGTCTTTTGTCGCGTTGACCAGATTAAGGAAGAATCGAAACGCATCGCCAAAACCATTGAGGAATTCTATACCAATCTTGGGATGTTCGGTGACCATTGGGTGTCATTGTCCGTGCGTGACCCAAAAACGCCAGATGCGTACATTGGCGATGAAAAAGGATGGAAACAAGCTGAGCAGATGCTCAAAGAAGTTTCAGATGATTTGAAGTTGGACGCCAAGCGGATGGAAGGTGAAGCGGCCTTGTACGGCCCGAAGCTTGATTACATGTTCCGCGACGCCCTTGGTAATGAACGGCAACTGGCCACTATCCAAATCGACTTTGCGATGCCACCGCGATTCGGACTCACCTACGCCGGCAAAGGTGGTGAAGAAGAGACGCCGGTTATCATTCACCGAGCCATTCTCGGTTCATACGAACGCTTCTTGGCTATCCTCATCGAGCACTTCGCCGGCGCCTTCCCACTCTGGCTGGCTCCGGAACAAGTCCGAGTGCTCCCCATTACCGATCGCAACAATAAGTACGCTGAATCAATTAAAAAAGAATTGACCGAAGCCGGATTGCGCGTCACGGTTGATGATCGATCAGAATCGATCGGCAAGAAAATCCGGGAAGCGGAAATGCAGAAAGCCCCCTACATGTTGGTGGTCGGCGATAAGGAAGAAAAATCGAAGTCAGTCGCGCTGCGTTCGTACCACCAAGGCGACTTAGGATCGAAAAAAATCGCCGCAGTAGCAAAGGATCTCGTCAAAGAATCAGCTGATCGCGTCCTTCCCCAATCGAAGTAACTAAAGCCTTCTCATTCCGACCCCGCATCGGGGTGCGGGGTAAACTGTCGGGATGACGCTTGAGTATACTAGGCGTATGCCTACGACCGCTACGCGCCCGCAGTCCCAACGCTTGCAGCGCGGTGAAATTAAGCCGCCCCTGGTTGCCATCGTCGGACCGACCGCGACTGGTAAGTCAGAAATTGCCATCGACTTGGCCGAAGAGTTCAACGGCGAGATTGTCTCGGCCGACTCCCGCCAGGTCTATCGCGGTATGGATATCGGGACCGGCAAAGTCCTGCCCGACCAACAAGGCCGCGTCCCTCATCATCTGCTCGATGTAGCTGACCCAAACGACACCTACACGGTGGTTCAGTATAAGGACGCCGCCATCGCCGCCATCCAAGACATCCAGCAACGCGGCCTGCTGCCGTTTTTAGTCGGCGGAACCGGTTTGTATATTCAGGCCGTCATCGACAATTTGCTGATTCCACCCGTCCCGCCGCAACCAAAACTTCGGGCTGAACTCGACAAGCTGTCCAAGGAAGATTTGGTCAAACGACTGAAGCTGGTCGAACCGGTCGATTGGGCCACCATCGACCTTCAAAATCCGCGACGAATTATCCGGGCGATTGAAGTCAGTGAAACGGCTGGCATCCCAATCTCGGAAATGCGCCGGAAAGGCCCCCAGCTGTTCGACACGCTCATCGTCGGCATCGATCGGCCGAAGAAAACCCTGGATGAACGAATTGAACGCCGCATGATGGAACGCTTTAAACGCGGATTCATCGAAGAAGTTCGTACATTGCACTCGGAAGGGGTCTCCTGGGAGCGGCTCGAAACTATGGGACTTGAGTACCGTCGGATCGCCGAGTATCTCCAAGGTAAGTACCCTTACGAGCAAGCGGTCGAGCTCTGCAAACAAGACTTGATTCAATTCGCCAAGCGCCAGTACACCTGGTTCCGCAGCAACCGAAAGGTCGATTGGGTAGACAGCGACGATGAGGCCCAACGGCTGGTCTCTGACTGGCTGGTGAAGCGGACGGAAGGTCGAGTACGGTAATACTCATGCGCACCTCAATTGCGATTGGAACCGCTAAACTTTCCGGCCACTTAAGTCGGTTACGGGGAGGTGGAGCCACGAGTGTTCCCGGCGTCGTTGGACTGAAGATTCAACCGAAGTTGGTTCGGGAACTTCGCAAGAACCTGGGTGGCAGCGTGGTGGTAACCGGCACGAACGGCAAAACCACCACCAGCCGATTCATCGGTGAGTCGTTGAAGGCGGCTGGTAAACCATACGTCCATAATCAGTCCGGATCGAACTTACTGCGCGGTATCGCTTCAACCTTAATCCAAGGTCATCCACACCGCGGCACTAAAAAACCGTGGGGACTGTTCGAGGTCGACGAAGCTACGATGCCGGCGGCCTGCCTGGAGCTGGCTCCGAAAGTCGTCGTGGTCACCAATCTCTTCCGCGATCAGCTGGATCGTTACGGCGAACTGCAGCGGACGGCCGACTACCTCCGCGAAGGATTAGCCAGCCTCCCGAAATCGAGCGTCGTGGTTTTGAATGCGGACGACCCCCTGGTGGCGTCACTCGGCCAAGGCTTGCCGCAAACGGTAATGTACTACGGTATCGAAGACACCTCCGTCTCCAAAGACGGACTTCCGCGCGCCGCCGATCACTTCACCACCCCGACTGGCCAGCTCCTCCGCTACGAGGCTGTCTTTACGGGTCACCTCGGCCACTACCGCAGCCCGGACAAGAGCTTGAAGCGGCCAAAGCCATCCGTGGCCGTAACAAAACTAGAGCTCGACGGCACCACGGGCAGCGACGTCCAATTCAAGCTGGGTCGTAAGCGGTTCTCTGTGCGACTCGGCATTCCAGGAATCTATAACGCCTACAACGCGGCGGCGGCCGTCGCGGCTGGTCATGCCCTCGGCCTTTCCCCAACCGTTATCGAGCCAGCCATCGCCAGGACGGCCGCCGCCTTCGGTCGGGTCGAGCACGTCCAAGTCGGCAACAAGGAAATCTTCATTGGGCTGATTAAGAACCCGACTGGTGCCAACGAAGTTATCCATACCCTTTCGCTCGATAAAGGAAAGAAAGATTTCCTGATCCTGATCAACGATAACTTTGCTGACGGCACAGATGTCTCCTGGCTCTGGGACGCTGACTTCGAAGAAATCTTGCCGCAAGCTCGCTCACTCGCCGTCAGCGGGACCCGCACGGACGATATGGCGCTGCGTTTGAAATACGCCGGCGTCAAGGAGGCTGACGTAACAGTCCGCCGCGACATTGGTAAGGCCTTGGAAGCTGCCTTGGAAGGCGTTCCCGATGGCGGAACGCTCTACGTGCTCCCAACCTACACAGCGATGCTAGAATTACGTCGTCAATTAGTTGAACAAGGCCATTTGAAGCACTACCTTTCCTGATATGCACTTACGAATCGCCCATCTCTACCCCAAGCGCATGAGCATCTATGGTGATCATGGCAATATTCTCACCTTGGTTCGCCGTTCACGGTGGCGTCACATTGCGGCATCAGTTGATGAGATTGAAGTCGGTCAGAAATTCGACTCGAAACGCTACGATCTGATTTTCTTCGGCGGCGGTCAGGATCAGGAACAAGATACGGTCGCCGCTGACTTGAAGAAGAAAGCTGGCGCAATTCGTGAAGCGGTCGGAAATGGTGCAGCCGTCCTAGCTGTCTGCGGTGGCTATCAGCTACTCGGCAACTACTACCAGCCGGCCGAGGGTGATCGGCTGGAAGGTGTTGGTATTTTCGACGCACACACCGAAGCCGGACCAAAACGCTTGATTGGCAACGTCGTGGTGGAACCAGACGTGCTCGACTTACCGAAACGACCGCTCGTCGGCTTTGAAAACCATTCCGGACTAACCTTCCTTGGAGAAGACGCCAACCCACTTGGCAAGCTGAAGACTGGCTTCGGTAACAACGGCCGAGATAACACCGAGGGCACTGTTCAGGGCAAGGCAATTGGTACCTATTTGCACGGATCGTTACTACCTAAAAATCCGCACTTGGCAGATTGGTTACTCAAACAAGCCCTCGGTCGACGATATAAGAATGCTCGACTCGGAGAACTGGAAGATGCCTTCGAATTAGTTGCAAACGAGCAAGCCGTGGAGCGATTCTCGTGATCCGACCCTCCTTTGAAAATTCGTTCCGAATTTTAAGCGAGAGGCAAAGCATCTCGCAAAGGAGGGTCGGATGAAAAATGATGCGGTGATTGCCGAGATTCTGCTCGAACGAGGGGCTACTACCCTGCAACCAGATGAGCCGTTCCGTTACACCTCCGGAATTGTATCGCCAATCTATAACGACTTGCGCGTTTTGTTGTCCTACCCCGATGACCGCAAGAAAATCTCGAAGCTACTTGAGAAGCAGGCACGGGAAAATTTCAAAGGAATCGATGCGATTGCCGGTACAGCTACGGCTGGCATTCCCTGGGCAGCTTGGCTGGCAGCTGCCATGAATGTGCCAATGGTCTACGTCCGACAACGCGCCAAACGCCACGGGCAGAAGAACCAAATTGAGGGTGTCCTGAAACCTGGTTCGAAAACGCTCATAATCGAGGACTTAGTCAGTACTGGCCAAAGTGCCCTCGGGTCAGTCCACGCCATCCGGCGCGCCGGTTCAGAACCACTCGGGGTCGTTGGTATCTTTACCTACCAAATGGAAGAAGCGGTAAAAGCGTTTAAGAAAGCTCAGACGCCACTGTATACCCTAACCAACTTCCGAACCTTAGTAAGCGTGGCGGAACGGAAAGGCCAATTAAGTAGCGATTCCCGCGATAAGGTTCTCGAATGGGCATCCGACCCAGCTGGCTGGGGTAAAAAAATGGGACTGAAATAATGCCAGTTTCAAAAGACCGCCTTCAGCTGACGTTCTCTGAACGAGCCGAGCTGGCATCGTGCGCTTTAGCTCGTCACCTATTCGGATTGATGAGTGAGAAAGAAACAAACCTCTGTGTAGCACTCGACGAGACCGACCCAGAACGCTTTATGTCATTGGCGGCCGCGCTTGGCCCGGAGATTGCCGTGTTGAAAACGCACGTCGACACACTTGAGCATTTCACAGGCAAGATGACCGTTGAGCTGGCCACCCTGGCTCGCGAACACAACTTCCTGATTTTCGAAGATCGGAAGTTCTCCGATATCGGTAAAACGGTCAGGAACCAATACACCAAAGGTATTTTTCACATCGTTGAATGGGCCGATATCGTCAACGCCCATGCTATTTCCGGACCGGGAATCGTTCAGGGGCTTCGGGAAGAGGTCGAAAACTACGACATGCTCGATAAGCGCGCCGTCCTCCTACTAGCTCAGATGAGCTCAAAAGATAATCTGATTGACGACGACTACACCGAGAGGGTCGTGAAGGTGGCTGTGGAAAACGAAGATTTCGTGATGGGATTCATCGGGGCGGGCGCATCTAAAGTTCCGCTGCTTGCCAGCCTGGCTCCGCCGGGATTCATAATAATGTCCCCGGGAATCAAGATTGGCGGCGGAAACGACAAGCTCGGCCAGCAATATACCTCACCGGAAACCTTGGTTGAGGCCGGGGCCGACGTACTGATTGTCGGCAGCGACATCTACAATCACGCCTCTCCGCTCGATCAAGCCCAAAAGTACCGGGAAATCTGTTGGGAGGCGTACCAAGCCAGAATTTCCGAACCAAAGGTAGCGCGTACCAAGCCGGACAAAAAGCCGACCAAGAACCACGCGGCCAAGAAGACTACACCGTAACCGCAGACGGAGCCGGTTCGCGGTACTGCAAGGCTTCGGCGACGTGGTTTTCATTGAGATTGGTGGCACTTTCCAGATCGGCAATGGTCCGAGCCACTTTCAGTACGCGATGATACCCGCGCACTGAAAGCTGCCAGCGATCGACTGCCTCACCGAGCAATCGTTCGACGTCTGGTTCAACGGCGGCAAAGACTTCGAGTTCCCGAGTGTTGAGCGTGGTGTTGGTACGGCCTTGGCCTAATCGCTCGGTCTGGCGAATCCGGGCTGCCACGATTCGTTCACGAACTACCTCGGATGACTCCGCATGTTGGTCGCGAATGGTCTGGAAGTCGACCCGCGGGACGGACGCCACCACGTCGAATCGATCACGAATCGGTCCGGACAACCGTTGGCGATACCGCTCGACCGTATACGGCGAACAGGTGCAGGCTTTGACCGGGTCATCCGCGAATCCACAGGGACACGGATTGGCACTGCCGACTAACGCGCAATCGGCTGGAAACGTCAGAGTGTGCTGAGCCCGACTGATGCGGACCGTCCGATCTTCGAGCGGTGCCCGTAATGCTTCCAGTACGTGCGATGGAAATTGCGGAAGTTCATCCAAGAACAACACACCGCGATGGGCCAATGATAATTCTCCCGGCCGCGGCCAACTCCCGCCGCCAATCAATCCCGCCAGCGAGACAGAATGGTGCGGGCTGCGAAACGGGCGCGCCGTTACGGCCGGTTGTCCGGCCGTCAGCAATCCAGCCACGCTGTAGATGGCGCTGACTTCCAAGGCTTCTTCCCAGGAAAGCGGCGGCAGAATTCCCGGCATGGCTTTGGCCAGTAAGGTCTTGCCTGTTCCCGGCGGACCGGTCAGCAACAAGTTATGTCCACCGGCCGCCGCAATCTCCAGTGCTCGTTTACCATGCTGCTGGCCTCGGATATCAGCCAGGTCATACTCGATTGTCTGTTCCGTCACGCCGAGTTTGGTTTGCTTAGCTGGCGAAAGTAACCGCTCGCCGTTCAAGTGATTAACCAGTTCCGTAAGTCCTTCTGGCCCGTAGACCGACACGCCGCCGACCAAGGCGGCTTCTGGCGCATTCAACGCCGGCAAAAACAGCCGAGGCCGACTGCCTTGCCTGGCCGCGGCGGCCACCGTCAGCATCCCGCGAATCGGTTTCAACCGGCCATCCAAGGCTAATTCACCCAGGAACCACTCATCTTTATCCGGTTGCTCGATTTGTCCGCTGGCCGCCAGAATCCCAATAGCAATCGGCAGATCGAACCCGGAACCCTCCTTGCGGACATCGGCTGGCGACAGGTTCACGGTGATCCGTTGGGCCGGCAGTTCCCCACCGGCCGCCCGAATGGCGGCCCGAACCCGTTCTCGGCTTTCATCGACCGACTTATCTGGTAGTCCGACAATGTGCAGGCCTGGCAAGCCGTTGGCAACCTCAACTTCAACCTCAGTCCGAATCACTTCCAACCCAATCAACGTCGCCGTGGTAATCGCTGCCGCCATATCATTATGGTAGCTTGCTTTACTGTCAACGGTCAACAGACGTCGGTCATCGGTTAAAAAGTGTATGGGTTAAACTAAGTCTGTAGACTGATGACTGAAGTCTGTTAACTGAAATGGCTAAGAAACATAAGAAACGACGAAAGCTGAGCCGCCGCGAGCGGAAAGGACTTGGCCATTCCGGGCCAGAACAGCGCGCCTCGACGCCGATTCCGGTTGAGGCGGAGCCGACGTCTGACGCCGCGCCTGAATCGACTGAACCTGCCGCCACTCCTGAACCCGCACCAGCGGCCGCTCCCGTCACCGCAACCTTCACCCCGACCGCTACCCGCGGCGACCACGGCGTGGACAAGGAAATCGAGGACGTTGAGTACCCGGCCGTCCGCCGCGACCTCCGAAAGCTCGGAGTTACCATCGTGGTGCTGATTTTAGTGATCGTCGGGCTAACTATCTGGAATGATCACTCAAACGTGGTCGGACACCTCGGAAGCTGGTTATTCTCATTCTGGCAGTAGCCTCAGCAACCAGGCTCGACTGGACGCATGGAAACCGGCTGCGTTACGCTAAGCTCATGACCGACGTCGCCCATACGCCTCTGAAACTACTAGGAGTGCGACCATAGCCCGAACATACCGCCTCGGCCCGGACATCCGAGCCTCTGAACTTCGCGTAATTGGACCCGAGAATGAACAACTCGGGGTGATGTCGCGTGAAGACGCGATTACCAAAGCTAAGGACGCCGAACTCGATTTGGTGGAAATGGCCCCGAACGCCAAGCCGCCAGTGGCGAGGATTATGGATTTCGGAAAGTATCAGTACGAGCAGGATAAACAGCAGCAGAAGCAGAAGAAGTCTAAAGCCGGAACGGTCAAAGAAGTCCGCCTGACGATGAAGATTAGCCCGCACGATTTGGGCTACCGGATGGAACGCGCCAAGGGATTCCTCGAGGAGAATCAGAAAGTGAAACTGAACTTGATGATGAAGGGTCGCGAGAATGGAAATCCCCGCGCCGCCATCACTCGGGTGAAAGAACTGGCCGGAACCCTCGCCAACTCCAAGATGGAGGGCGAGCCGATCCGCCAAGGCCGCAGTGTTTCGGTGATGGTTACGCCGGACAATAAGGCCGCAAAATCCGAAAAGTCAGAAAAGTCGGATGAAAAACCAGCCGAATCTCCAAAAACGACTGAACAATAAAGACTTTCGACTATGGTCCGTAGACTGTAGACTATTTGGGTATGCCAAAAGTTAAGACCCATAAAGGAGCCGCGGCCCGCATCAGGTTGACCGCCAGCGGCAAACTTAAGCGCCGCCGAGCGTTTACCAGTCATATGTTGGAGCACAAGAGTGCGACCAATAAGCGCGATAAGCGCGGGGTGACCGGGGTCTCCGAGGCTGACAATCACCGCGCTCGTAAGCTGTTAGGAAAAGCATGACTCGAGTGAAACGAGGCGTCACCGCCCATAAGCGTCACAAGCGTCTGTTTAAGCAAACCAAGGGCTACAGCGGTCTGCGACGCCATTCGGTGAAGAAGGCGCGTGAGGCCCTTCTCAAGGCCTGGACGTACGCCTACCGTGACCGTCGCACCCGTAAGCGTGACTTCCGTCGCCTTTGGATCCAACGCATTAACGCCGGCGCTCGCCAGCACGGACTCTCCTACTCGCAGTTCATGTACGGCCTAAAAAACAAAGGCGTCGAGCTCGACCGTAAGATTTTGGCCGAGATGGCCTACTCACAACCGGAAGCGTTCGCCAAACTCTGCGAAGACGCCAAGAAAGGCCTGGAGCAACCACCGGCTCCAAAAAAGCCAGCTACAGAAAAAGCGGCCGCCGGAGCGACCACCAACAAAGTTTGAGAGATTAGCGGCTTACTTTGACTGTTTCTTCAGCTTGAAGGTGTATTCCGTGGTCTTCTTCCGAGCAATGGGCTTGGTCTGGACCCGGCTATTGGTCACAGCGTAGCCACTGACCGGGTGCATCGTCACCTGGCACTTCGATCCGGACGGAATCGGGTTGCTCACCGCGATACCGTCGGCACCGACTGCGAGGCTCTGATAAAACTTGTTGTTGCCAGACTTACCCGGCTGATACGTCGGTTGGTAGCTAGGTTGATAACTCGGCCGAGGGCTGTACGTCGATCCTGGGCTGTACGTCGGTTCTGGGCTGTACGTCGGTCCTGGACTGGACGTCGGTTGGTACGAAGGCTGGTAGCTGGGCTGGTAAGTTGGCCGAGCCCCTTTCGGAAGTGTACAGTCAATCTTCGCAATTGAATGGGCAATCGTCTTTTGAGCACCATTAACCTTGGTAATGACCTTGACTCGACCATAGCCGGAGCCGTCGGACGCAAAAGTTGCCAGCGCGACAATGGTGCCGATGGCGACAACGACTGCGACGAGCAGTTTCTTATTGCTGGCTAGGCCTTTCAGGCCGGACGAGAAGCTTTCTTTTTCCATGAGGTGTTTGTTTGGTTTAGAATTGAATCATCCTACCAAAATGTAGCTTGGTTGTCAAGCAGTTCCGGATGCCACAAAAAACCACAAACAAACCCCCACAGCGTATCTACGGTCGATTACGGACTCTGGTACAGGCTGGTTTGCTAGCCATCGTCGCTCTGTTACCACTGGCCTATGTGGGCGTAAAAAATGGCTATATCGAGGGGTATTCCACTATTTACACCGTGCCGAAGTTCTATCCGCTGGAAGCGCTGATCGCCATGGTGTTCGTGCTCTGGGTGGCGTTCAGGAGCCCTTCCTGGCGTAATCTCAAGGTCTTTTGGCCGGTCTTCGCCGCTCTGGGTATCAGCCTGTTGTCAGTCACCTGGGCGCTGGTGCCAAACCTGGCGGTGGTCATCACTAGCCACTATCTGATTGCCCTGCTGCTCTGCGTCATGCTGGCAACCGAACTAACCAAGCCAGTTTTCCTCAAACGAATCATGGCCGTTCTGGTCGGGGTGGCGGCGTTTGAATCAGTCTGGGCCATCGCCCAATATCTCGTCCAACGTGACCTCGGTCTTCAGGCCATCGGTGAGAATATCCTGCGGCCACCCTTCGAACAAATCGCCCTGGTTCCTGGCGGCGCTGACGGCGTGCTGCGCGCCTACGGGTCCTTGCCGCATCCCAACGTGTTGTCTGCCCTGCTAGCCCCAGCGTTACTGATACTGATCTGGGCCCTCTGGCGAACCGTTCAGTCGCCAATCCGACAGTGGGGATTGGGTGCGCTCTCAGCCCTCATCGGCGTCGCGCTCTTGCTGACCTTTTCCCGCACCGCCTGGGTAACCGTGGCTATCGCAGCCGGAGCTCTCATCATCACCCTGTGGCGCACCTCAAAAAAACAACCGTGGGGTCTGGTCATTCCTCTGGTTGCGGTGGTCATTGTCTCGATACTGATACTCAAACCGATCGAAAACCGGGCCAATCCGGAGAATGCGGTCCAGGTGGGGGTTGGCCACCGCACCGTCCAGTACGAGGCGGCCAGTCAAATCATTGGCCAGCAACCGTGGGGTGTGGGAGCCGGAAACTACAGCCCGGTCATTGACGAACTCCGGCCCGACCTGACGCCATATCAGCGCCAACCAGTACATAACCTGCTACTGCTCGTAACCGCCGAATTGGGAGTGATTGCGGCTGGACTGTTGGTCTGGTTTCTGGGCGATTTAATCTGGCGACTGGTACGGCTAAAGGCATCTGGCGAAAGTTTCCAGCTCAAATGGTTAGCCTTCTGGATGCTCATCACGGCCCTGGCTATGGGCCTGACCGACCATTTCTTCCTGACGCTCCCCCACGGTCTCTGGCTGCTCGCGGTCATCGTAGCGTTCGCCGTGTCCCGGCTGCCTATCGCATCCAAACGTCGACCTTGATGTGACCCCAGGGAGAATTGAACTCCCGTTTCCAGGATGAGAACCTGGTGTCCTAGCCGCTAGACGATGGGGCCATGAGCGAGGAAGCGGAGAATGCTTGCATTCTCTCATTTCCGAGCGAAGCGGGCCCATACATAGTATGGGGCCGAGCGACCTGTCGATTATACAGAGTCAGTCATTCTTAGTAGTAAAAATAGAGCCCGCCTTCTGGCGGGCTCTATGCAAATTCAGTGTTAATTCAGATCAGTGACAGACGGACCATGGGGACGATCCACGCGATGACATGAGGGCCGCGGCTCGTGAGTCCTGTTCTCCTGGGCTGGCGGCGGCTGGGTCGCCGGATCCACCGACCGAGTTCCAGGTGCGTTGGTCGAACTGGTAGGCACCACGGTACTTACCGCTGCCGCTGACGGCGTTGTAGCGACCACCGGACTCGTGAGCCTTGATGTAGTCGAGACCGCATCCACCGCCGCCTGAGCGCTTCTTAGTCGCGGTGGTAACCTGTGTGGCAGTAGTTGATTCAGTGACCGTCTCGTCAACGATTTCCTGTTTCACAATCGGCGCCGGGGCACTGGCAGCAATCGGTTCCGGGTTCAAGCTTTCGGCTCGAGCAATGTACTGTCCGTGACCGGCCACTGGTTCCGCGTCGATGGTACCCAGGGTCAGGGTAGCCATGGCGACGACGGCACCGATGCGGCCGATTCGGGCCGCTTTGTGCTTCGTGTCGGGAGCAATGTTCATATCGGGATTCTACCTCTTCAAAAATTAGTAGCTAAACAAATAAAAAGCGTGTGCTAGCTGCACACGAAGAGGAACTATAGCACGACGTAAAAACGTGTCAAGAATAGAATGAATTTCCCTCGGTTAAGGCTATAAATGGCTACTTTGAGGCTAATTAATCGTATCTTGAGTCTTCCTAATTTCAGTCGTCAGTCATCCCCAGAACCTGTGGATACAGGCATAAAAAGCCGGTCATAACCGCTTTTGATCACCGAAAAACAGAAAAAGTCCCTAAGTGAAGGACTTTTTCTTGAATTAAGCGTAGTTACGCTACTGCTCGCTTCGGTTTTGAATCTCCTGCAAACCCCACGTAGAGCGCCGAGGCGGCGATTGCTAAGTGAAGGACGTTGTCGGCTTGGTTGACGATAATCACGCCAAGAATCTGTCCATCTCCAACCATAAACCCCAGGATCGTTACGACCGCGTAGACGACACCAAAGACCTTAGCGTAGAGCAGTGAGTAGCTTTCGCCACCCGCGACTGCTGCCAGCGCGACGAGACCGGAAAGCAAGTGGACGAGGTTGTGATCCAGGTCGACTGCAAAGACGCCAAGTAGGTTGCCGTTCGGTGTTAATGGGTCAATAAAGCCCAAAATACCGATGAGGACGAAAATGATACCTAGTACTAGTACATATTTCTTTGCCATGTGCACTCACCTCCTTCCGTCGTTGATTACGTATTCAGTTGAATCGTCACGAGTATACCGCGTTCCTGGTGGCACCCGTAAGGGCTGACCGCCACACCAAACGCCCGCCGAGTAACCAGCGGGCGTTCAGATGAAGGCGATTCAGTTATTTCTTCGAACTATCGTTAATCTTCTTCACGACTTCAGCATCGTTCTGCATATTCTCCCAGAAGAGGATGGAGTCGGATGAAATGGTGATGTTGGACTCAGGCTTGATCAGGTTGTTCTGATCGTTCTTGATGAGTGCCAGTGAGGCTCCGCCTGGACTGGCTGAGGCTTGGACCGCGGCCTGTGACTGCACGGTGTAGACGTCTTGTAGTGAGACGTACTTGCCACCGAGATTTCGCAGTTTACCGAAGTAGACCTGACCGTTAGTCAGGAATACGGCCTGGTACTGTTTGCGCTTCGGTGCCTTACTGCCAATTTGCGGACCGAGTACGGTCACACTAGCTACTACCGCAATAACAATCGTCGCGATCGCAATCGCCATCAATGCACCGCGGGTGCTGACGTCCTTAATATCTTCTGCCATGTCTTTCTCCTTTTATTATTTGTTTTGAACGATTACGTTGAATCGCTAAGTCCCACCTTTTGTAGCACACAGGCGTAGAGGGTGCAAGCTATTTCGTTATCGTCGCCTGCGCAGCCGTCGCCACAGCAGCAGCGGAATCGCTAAAATTGCCCAGAACAAACCGGCTTTTGCAAGCGTGCCGGTACTTTCTTCTTTTTCTTCAACAAGTCGTTCTGACATGGGTTCCTCTGATTTCATTGTATGGTAGCCATCAATACGTGCCTAACGCGTTTGGCGTACCGGCATGACATGCGAGAGCAGCACGTCTTCTACAATCACGCCCTTTTCCTGGAAACTCCTGGTCAATTCGCCTTTGATTTCTTCCTCAATCTGGTCACGGCGCTTGCTGATGATGTCATCGGTATTGTGGCGACTGATAACTAAGCGAATGCGGGAGCGGGTAATCGGGCGGATGATTTTCTCAACGTAGTCCTCACCAATCTCTTGCCAGACCCGCGAGACTTCAGCCTCGTCCAGCCTGAACAAGATAGTTCCCTGGATGTGAACATCATCTCCGTTCGCCGTCTTGGACTGGATTTCTTCGTCTCCGAGGACAGCCGGATCGGCCATATCGAATCCCTTTTTGATCCCATACTCGAGCGTCTGGACGTTGAACAACTTGGCCTTCTGCCAGAACGGGATTTTCAGATGGAGTCCCGGTTTCCAGACCTTCTTTAAGACACCGCGCCCACGGTCGTAGACACAGGCCACGTGGCCTGGGGGGACGGAGATGAACAGTCCCATCAGGACGTCATCGAGGAGGAATGATACAACGAGTTTATTCATACGTGCGTGCTCGGAAACATCCGAGACATCAGTATAGTCCTTTGTTCCTTAAAAAAACAAGTTTTAGCTGAACCAAGGGATTAGTCAGCGTCTTGCTGAGTCGGCGGCTCGACCTGGAAGACG
This sequence comes from Patescibacteria group bacterium, assembly GCA_009694835.1. GTDB lineage: Bacteria > Patescibacteriota > SICC01 > SICC01 > SICC01 > SICC01. The sequence continues at coordinate 9,585 of SICC01000001.1, read as the reverse complement.
TATTTGGCCACCATGTAGAGCCCGACTGAGAAGAGAATACTGGTCAGCAGGAAGAGCGACTTGGCCGACGGTAACAGTAACAGAACGACGAAGACCGCAGCCGGTAAGGCGATGACGTACCAGACGTCAGAGAGCTTGGCACCCTCTTCCGGCTCCGGCGTGGTAATCGACAACATCACGTAGAGCAAGATCGAGGTAATCAGCGGCAGCCACCAATTACGAATTGCCAAGTCAAAGGTTCCGAAGAACGTCGTATCAATCGGCCCGCTAACCGTAAAGTAGGCCAATTCATTTGGATCTTGATGAAGTCCGTTCTGGAACACTTGATACAGCAACGCTAAGAACAAAATCTGTATTCCGAGTACCAGGGCGGTAGCATAGACATTGATGTGATTCTTTTTGAGCAGCTTCTCGGTGTGCTGACGGCGCCGACCGGCGTCGGGAATCCGGGCGGCTTGGTCGAGTTGCGGCTTAATGGTCTCCATCCGCCGGGCCGAACTGGATCCGGTCAGCGAAATCGGCAAGAGAATCACCCGCATCAGGATGGCCAGATAGATAATCGTCAGTCCCATGTCGTGGCCCGGCAGCGTCTCATAGGTAAACAGCACCAGGTTATAGACCGGCCGGTAGAGCAACTCAAAGTAGATGAAATGGATGATTCCCATTATCGTTTCTTGAAGGTTAACCGGTGAACGATATCAGACCTGACCGGTTCGTTAAACGTTATGACGTTCCCAGTGACGACCGCCCCCGGTACCCCGTCCCAGGTATAGCCGTCTGGCAGCGTCACTTTGGTCGTCAGATTGACGTTCGAACCGGCCTGACGCCAGAAGGTCAGTGGGAACTCGCCGGTGCGAAGATCAACTTTGTCCGGCAGTTGGTAGTTGGCGTGAATGATGCGGGTCTCTCCCGGGTTAACGTCTGTCCAGCCAGAAATCACCGTGTAGTTACCTTCAGTGTCGACGTTCGAAGGCGCATAGTCAGCCCACCCATCGGTAGCATCAACACTAGTTCCCTTCGGCAAATAGAGTCGCGTAAAGGTTCCGTTGATAAGGGTGTTGGTCGTACCGTCGTAGGTCCGAGTGAGTGCCAACGTACCGTCAACGGTACCGTTGCTACCGATTTCCAGATCTCGGTCCAGCGAAACGGAGACATCGGCACTAGATTTGTTGGCCGCCAGGTTAGCTTCGACCAAGGCTAGTTCGCCCGGTCCGACATCCAATTGTCCGCCCAACCCTGCTCGGTTTACAAACTTTTGCAGACGATCATCGTTGAACGAAAGCTGTACATCCTTAGCTTTGAGTGACTCGGCCATAATCTGCCTGACTTTTTGCTGCTGATCGGCTGGGGCCTGACGGATTTTCTCAAGAAGCTTAGGAAGAAAATCTCGCAATAGCGTTTTAGGATCATTGCCAGCGATGGCATTAGTTTTTTGATAGTTCGCAATCGTCTCGTAGAATGAATCGGCGGTGATAGTTTCCCCGACATCCGGCTGCTCGATTGGCCCGATGATCCGAAGAATTTCAATGACTGGAGAAGCCGTGACGGCAATCACACCGTCCGTACTTGGCCCGCCAGACTTCTCATAGAAGTATTGATACTTCTCGGCACTGGTCGGGAAATTCGGATTCCAGTTAGCATCCTGCATGAACCACTGAATCTTGGTGGAAGGATCACCGTTGGTCGGCCGTTCCAGCGGACCCGGGGCGTCTTCATGAGCCGACAACCTGGCTTGGTTAGCAGGATTGTAGATACTTTCGATATTGAGTTCTTTGACCGCACCGTCATCAAGCGTCAACTGACCGATAGTCCCCGTGAACCCACCGGTCGGTCGAAGTTCGGCCGGATTCTGGAATAACAGGATGTAGCGCGTGAATTGGTCATGACCTAAGAAGTCCGGTAAGGCACCGGCCACTTCCCGGGCTTGCCCGACGGCTTTCCGAGCACTCGGTAAGACGTCATCGAACTTGGCGGCGGCGCTGGAGAGCTCCGGGTTACTCGAGTCGCTCGCTCGCTGGCGAAGGTATTCCAAGGTCCCGAGCTGATGATCTAACTCACTCAACTTCTGATCAATCCGCGGTAAATACGCTTGGGCAATTTCACCGGCTCGGAAAAAGCCTTGATCACTTTTGGCGGTTTCCTCACCAGCTCGGCGAATCTCAATCACCAGCTCGTGGCCAGTCTTAGCCGTCTCTTGAGCCGTTGCTAAGAGCTGTTGAGAAGTACGGATATCACCGCTGGCTTGGCCAGCCGCCAATCCTCCGACCAAACCCTTTCCGGCCAGCTGTTGATTAGCGTGCCCAAGCGAGGTCTCCGCGGTTCCAAACTCGCGTTCGGCTCCGGCAATGTCCATCGACTTCATGTCGGCTTCGGCTGCTTTGAATGATTGTTGAGCCACCTCGACGCTGGCGGCCACGTCGCCACGGGTTTCGGTCACACTGTCGCGGGCGTGGACGCCAACTGCCGCCGCCGCTAACAGGACGAGGGCGGCGGTAACGGCGACTTTCGGTCGAAATCCTGACGACGGCCGTTTACCGATAAGGTTAGGAGCTGGCCGAAGCTGGTTCGACTTCCGATCCGGAGCGGAACGTGGCGGAGCAATAGGGCGACGAGCCGAGCTGGGCTGAGCGGGTCGTTTAACGCGTTTAGGAGGGCGAATATCACCGCGCACGGCTCACCTCTTTAAGGACGTTATAGGTCTCACTGGCCGCCCGTTTCCAGGTATACCGCTTAAGGAGTGGTTGACCACGTTTGACCAGATTCTGACAAAGCCTCTTATCACGTTCTAATTGTACTAGGGCGTCGGCAATCGCGGCCGGATCGCCGACCGGAACTGGCCAGGCGGCTTTTCCGAGGGTCTCCTGAAAAATTGATAAGTCGGAAACGATGCTCGGTGTACCACAGGCCAAGGCCTCCAATGGCGGAAAGCCAAATCCTTCGTGGCGTGAGATGAGCGTCAGCGCTACGGCGTCGTGATAGAGTGCCGGCTTGTCGGCTTCGTCAACGTAGCCAAGGGCTCTGACACCTTCAGTTTCCTTTACTTTTTTACCAGTCCCCGCCAGGACAAGTTCGGCAGTTACTCCTTGCTGCCGAGCCAATCGATAGGCCGAAAGGAGCGTCGGAATATTTTTGCGCGGCTCGATGGCCCCCAAGTAAAGAAAATATGGTTTGGATAATCCATATTTTTGACGCACACGGTCGCGTTCTGTGACTGAGATTTTCTTTCCATAGACTGAATCGATGGCAGAGCTAATAACCGTAATCTTTGAGGCTGGCAGTCCGTAGTGCTGCTTCAATTCCTTGGCAGTTTCATTAGAAATAGCGATGACCTTATTCGCTCGTTGCAACAATTTCCGCGGGCGGACCGCCTTGTGCCATAACCGATCTTTAGTTGAAAAGTAGTGCGGTGCCACTTCGAATGAAAGATCATGCACCGTCACCACCAGTGGCGTGGTTTCCGGAACAGGAACAAAGCCGAGATTCGGCGCAAACCAAACATCGACCGGCCCGACATAACGTTCCAAGGTGGTCGCGCCAGTCGCCAGTAGTCCATTCATTACCTTGTTTGGCAGATTGACGTGCCTCAGCCTCGTGGTGTCTCGTAAGACGGCTGGCAATTTCGGGCGGCGTCGGCCGGATGAAAACAGCATCCAGGTATCCGCTGGATGACGAGTGACCATCTCGGACAGTAACGAGCTAGCGTAGTGACTGACACCGCGCCCAGTCGGCGAGAGTAGGCTGCGAATATCAACGGCAATTCTCATGCCGTCCCCGCTAACAGCTTATCCCCGACTACGGCTAGAACGTGGCCGCATGGCTTCCACCAGTAAGGCCAGCACCAAGCCAAGTACCAAGCCAGCGATAAACCCAATGACAGCGTCACGAAGTGGCTGAGATTTCTGTTCATGCGTGCTGGCCGGGCTGGCCACGGTTTGGAACGAACTCCGGCTCGGGCCGGGAGCAATCTGACTGGTACGACTGGCAATCAACGCTGTGGTTGCCTTGAGGACCGCGGTGGCCTGATCCGGCTGGTCGGCTGTAACCGTGAGCTCGACGGTGCCGCCGTTCTTCTTGCCAACGATTCGGGCGTCAGAAACCTTGGCGGTTTGCCTGATATCGTCTTTATTCTGTCCGGAATTCAGCCAGCTGACAATGTTGGTCGTATACAGATCGACCGCTTGGGTGACGTAGTACTGGTCATAATCGTAATCAGCCAGTTGGCGATTATCTTGAACTTTAACCAAGACTGATCCGGTCGCCTGCGTTTGGGTTTTTTGTACGGCCGAAACGCCTCCAGCAATAGCGGCAACCAGAACCGCCACCCCCAGAATCAACAGTGCGTGGCGTTTGAAAAAATGTCCGTAGTACGAAAGCTCCATGGTGCTAGTCTACTATAGTCGTTAGTCGTTAGTCGCTAGTCACGAAACGTCTTGTAGGCTTCATCAACGTGTCGCTTGAAATCCTGACGAAACCGCGGCGCTGAAAAAACTTCTCCACGTTTTCGTAGGCGACTGGCAGAAAACGTCTTGCGTTCGAATGATTTGATAGCACTCATCAAGGCTGGAACTGTCTGCGGTCGGAACAGTATCCCTTCTTTTCCCCCTTCAAGGATTTCCGTGGCACCGCCAACGCTGTAGGCAATCACCGGTGTTCCAGAGGCCAAGGCTTCGACCATAGTTATTCCAAAATCTTCCTCCTGGGGGTTGATGAGCACTTTGGCCTTGGCAAACAATTTCTTTCGTTCCGCATCTGAGACCCGTCCGGTGAATTCGACCGTTGGCCCCGCCAGCTCTTCCAGGCGTTTTCGATCGACCCCATCACCCATAATCTTCAATGGAATTTTGAGTTCGTTGGCGGCTTTAATGGCTACATCGATCCGCTTGTACGGAACCAACCGTCCGGCAATCAGATAGTAATCACTTTTCTTCTTACTGAGACTGAATTTCGAGATATCGACCGGCGGATAGATGACGGTTGAGTTTCGACCGTAGTATTTCTTGATTCGCTTGGCGACGTACTTGGAGTTGGTGACGAAGTCATCAACCCCGCGAGCCGCTCGCAAATCTTTTCGACGAAACCAGCTGATCATCTGCTTGAACGTCCACTTCAACGGTGTCGGGTAGCCCGTCTCTTCGATATACGAATCGCCAGAACTCCAGATGTAGCGCGGCGGTGTATGGCAGTAACAAATGTGAAGCGTTTCCGGCTTGGTGCGGACGCTTTTAGCCCAGCCAGACGCATCAGAAATCACGATGTCGAAGTCGGAAAGGTCCAGATACCGATAGGCACCGTCAATCCAGGTCAGTAGCCACTTGGGATGCTGTACCGCACCTGGAAAATCCTGCCAGCCGGTGGTGTGAATGCGTCCCTTGGCCGCTTTGGCGAATTCCGGGCCCATGGCTTTCTCGTCATACACCAACGTATAGACTGGAGCCTTCGGCCACATCCGCATCAGCTCGCACAGCACTTGCTCCGCTCCCCCATTTTGGGTGAGGTGTTCGTGGACCAGAGCGACCCGCGGTGCTCGCGCCATTTAGTACGCGCCTTTTCGCGTCACCACCACGGCGACCGTCTTCAGTAAGATCGTCAGGTCGAGCAGCAGCGACCAGTTCTGGATGTAGTAGATATCGAGCCGCACCCACTCATCAAAACCAATACTGGACCGACCAGACACCTGCCATGGACCAGTGATTCCTGGCTTGATGGTGAGCCGTTTCCGTTGCTCGCGGGTGTATTGCTTAACTTCATCCGGTAACGGCGGCCGCGGACCAACCAGACTCATGTCGCCTTTTAGAACGTTAAAGACTTGCGGCAGCTCATCTAAACTCGTCCGACGAATAAACCGGCCGACCTTCGTCACCCGCGGATCGTCCTTCATTTTAAAGACAGGCCCGCTGACCTCATTATATTTCTTTAGTTTTGGTAACTGTTTCTCGGCGTTATTAACCATGCCGCGGAACTTGTAGTAGTTGAACATCTTTCCTTCACGGCCGACACGCTTCTGCGTAAAGATGACCGGACCGCGCGAATCGATCTTGATTGCTAAGGCGATGAACGGATACAGAATCAGTACAAATGGCAAAGCGATTAGCGAGCCAATGACGTCAAATATCCGTTTGATAATCCGTCCCCAGCCCTCGAGCGGTGTCGGCTTGATGGTCATCAAGGGGATGCCGGCCACGGCCGTCACGTCGACCCGCGACGTCGCCAACTCAGTCAGATTCGAAGAGAAGCGGAAGTCGATATGAGAATCCTCCGCCAAGGCCAACAATTCAAGTTTTTGCTGGTCAGGAAGTTTTGGATCGGCGTCAATCAGTTCGTCCGGACGTAATCGCTTGAGCATGGTGGCTACGCCCGAAAGCGAGCCGATGACCTTGAGTTTTCGCTTGTTGGCCCGGGCCGTCTCGACAAAGCCTAGAATCACGTAGCCGCGATTCGACCCGGTTAAGGCTTTGGCTAACGCCTGCGCCGGTTGGCCAGTGCCAACGATGATGGCTCGACGAACGCCAATTCCGTAGCGAAACAGCCGCTGTTGGACGAAGCGGACAGCGGTTCGGACGAGGGTGACCAGAATCAGGCTGGTGAAGAAGCCGAAAAGGATAACAAACCGAGAGAAGTAATCGATGTCACCAAAGAAGATGAGGGCGACCACTACCAGCGATCCAACCAACACGGCTGCTAACAGTCGACTGAATTCATTGAGACCTCGGCGCGTACTGTGAAGGCGATAGAGTCCGAATAGTGCAAAAATGACCAGCCAGACTACCGTAATAGCGGCCGAAAGCTTCGCGTAGCGATCAAACGGAATAACGTCAGCCACCGGCAGCGCCGTCGTCTCGACCCGAACGTAATACGACAATAAAAACGCGCCGAATATCGCCAGCGCATCGAGCGGCACAAGGACAGCGGAAATGGCCAATTCGGAACGTTTCATGTGTGTTATTCGAGGTTTCTTGGAAACTCGGTATTCTTATTGTAGCGCGTTCCAGCCTTGAATAATGCCCTTATCTTGGCTATAATCCTTGCTTGGCGGCGGGTTAAACAGTCGCCGAGAACCTTTCCAGGATCTCGGAGGAAAGTCCGAGCACCATAGAGCAACGCGGTCGGTAACACCGACCCAGGGTGAGACCAGTTCTTCTCGAGAGAACCGTTCTCAATAACCTGAGGGACAGGGCCACAGAAACGAAACTACCCAGACTTCGGTCTGGGAAAAGTTGAAACGAGTGTGGTAAAAGCACACAGTCGACGTCGGTGACGGCGTCGGGAGGCAACCCCCGCGTGGTGCAAGGTAAACAGAGTCAGGGTTGTTCGCCCGTTACGACTCGGGTTACCGCGTGAGGCGACCGGCAACGGCCGTCCCAGATAGATGACTGTTCATCGCTTCTCACCTCTCGAGGTGAGAAGTCAGACAGAACTCGGCTTATCGACCCGCCGTCATGAAAATAGCTTCTCCTTACGAGGAGCTTTTTTCTTCTTCGGTATCCAAGGCTTCGTTGACCAACTCGTCAGCCCGAACGTTCTGTTCACGTCGAGTGTGTTCGTAGGTAACTGATTTGAACTTATCTTCGAGGTGACGGACCTGAGGAACCAGTTTCCTAAGTTCCGGACTCTTCACTTTGTATTCGCCTTGCAGCTGTTTTACGACTAGTTCGGAATCGAGAATCGCTTTCACATCCACATCAGTATGTTTGGTGGCGAGTTCGAGTCCCGCTAATAACGCCGCGTACTCGGCCTGGTTGTTCGTCTTCTCACCAATATAATGTGAGAATTCTTCGACCATCTTGCCATCCTTGATGATGACGCCGCCAATCGCCGCCGGGCCCGGATTACCCCTGGCACCACCATCGGTGTATATCGTCACGCTCTCGGAAATACTCATGGACTTATGGCGTGGTCCAGGCACATCCGGCTATCCCATCCTTCGTCCAACCAATAGCCGCAGCGGCATCCCACTCAGACGTGCTCAGGGTGTAGAAGTGGTCTGTCAGCGGACTGTTATAGGACTGGTAAAGTGGGGTGCTACCGGCTGGACAGCTGCCCGTATACGGATAGATATTGCCTGCCGTACCTTCACCCACCAATCCGAAGAACTGCACCAGGGCGTCTCGGATAGCTTGATCCATCAGATAATAATGATCGGTAATAGCCGGCCACCAGAGGCGGTACAACGGTGAAGTTCCAGCTACTGGATTCCGGTAGACGTACCCAGCAATGAACTCTTGGTTATAGCCGCTGATGTTCGCGATGAGGTCCTTCTTCTGAGTCCACTCATCCACGTTCATAGTGTAGAAGTGATCGTTGATAGTCGGATTCCAAAGTCGGTAGAGGGGTACTCGCGCTGGCAACGGGGTGCGGACGAGGAAGGCTGGTTTCAAATCCGCTGGCTGGCCCGTGTATTGCATGTTCTCGTTTTGGGTGCCGCTCGAAAATGTAAACGTCCGCTGATTGCCCGGCGGACAGAACTCACCGCCGGGAATACTTGGAGTGGTAGCGGTATAGGTTGTTCCCGGTTGAAGATTCGTAAATGTCACGTTGCCGTTATTATCCGTCTTGTCTGCATAGCCTGGGCTCAGGCTAACTGACGTATTCGGAATACCAACTTCGCCGGCATCAATCTGGCAATCCTGATCTAGGTCGCGAATGATACGCGTTGTAAACGTCTTGGTGGTTGTACCCGCCACTTTCAATCGAACCTTGTCGAGGTCGAGATCTGAGAAGAGCACGAAGTCGAAAATACTGGCCGTCTGCTCAGAAGCAGGTAACAGTACTTGTAAACCGCGGCGAGAGTTAGCGTCCTGAGCCACGGAACGAACCGTGAAGTCCGGCGAAATCAGCTTGAGCACCCCGTTCGTCGAACTGGCCGCGACTTTAGTGGTCGCACCGGCCCCAAGCGCCTTCAAACGCAACCGGTAGGTGTTGGTCGAGTCTAGGGCCGGATAGTTTTCCCCGAGCGGGTTCACTGCAGAGGTATTAATTTGGATCGGGGCCGGGTTCTTTTCCGTGGGCGCTATGAACTTTTTGTCGATAAAGACTGGGGTAGTAGCTTGTTCGATTTGGGTGGTCGTCGGATCATCTATCGGAAACTGTGGCGTCGTATTTTGAGATTTGGGATAGGCAATAATCGTTACTTCTATGCCTTTGTACCCATTTTCCCCAGCAATATCACTCAGGGTGACACTACCCCCAGTGGTAGACACACCAGCTGTATCGATATCGAGTTGGACCGGTACGTCCTGGCGTAACCCAACTTCGTCTTCTGGCGGCGAGGTCGTCGCAAAGAATTCTTTCAGCAGCTGACTTTGAGACTTCGGGTTGGTCGTGAACGGATCACACCCAGCGGGATCGCAGAGATAGTTTGCCGGCACATCCTCTTTCTTCGTCACTTGATAGTTAGGGTTCTGCTTCTTTTGCCAGAGTCCTTGTTCAATGTAACTCTCAGCCTTGTAGTACGCCCGCTCGGCCGGCAACACCAACCCGACTGAACGAGCTTCATTGGCAACCAGTGAAACCATGCCGAGTGAAATCACCATGGCCGAGGCGATAATAATCAGCGAGAACAGCACGGCGTTGGCGCGCTGCTGGCGC
>SICC01000017.1 GCA_009694835.1 Patescibacteria group bacterium | reverse complement strand
CCTTTCTCCAATTCGCCGTCCCGTTCGTAACCGCCTTGCTGGTACTCGGTATCTTCAACGCCGTGGCCTACCTGCATATTCAGCTGTCCGAAACCGACCGCACTGAAGACGAAATCGATCGCGTACCGGTTCATCGTTCGTAAGGTATAGAGAGTAGGTAGTTTCACCCGGCCCCGGTCGGGTGTTTTTGTGCCTAGACTGCTACCATAAGGGCAACAAATACTCATGGCGCAAACCAAAAACAGCTTGCCGAAAAATCACGATCCCGAGGATATGCTTGGAGCGATTTTAGCGTGGCCAAAACGGCTGCGTACGGGGTTTAATCAGAAACTTTCACTCGATCCGAAATACGGAAAGGCTAAGAATATTGTGGTTTGTGGAATGGGTGGTTCGGCCATTGGTGCTAGTTTGGCCGGAGAATTATTCAGTGATGCTATTCCAGTGCCCTTTACGGTCGTTCGGGATTACACCGTGCCTGCGTACGTCGACAAAGACTCGTTAGTGATTGCAGTTAGTCACTCGGGCGGAACTGAAGAAACTATTTCCTGTTACGCCTGCGCCCGGGAACGCGGTGCCAACATCATCGTGATTACGACTGGCGGAGAGTTGGCCGATATGGCAACGCGCGACACTGTTCCAGTCGTGAAATATAGCTGCCCTGGCCAACCACGGGCGGCGTTGCCACTGGTACTCGGTCTGTGGATTAACGTCTTACACACCCTTGGCTACATTTCCGACCAGAAAGCCTCAGTTGAACAGGCGGCGTCCGAGCTCGACACCATCGTTCAAACGGTGAAATCGACCGAAGACAACCTCGCGGCTGAACTGTCTGAGGCCTTGGTTGGTAAAATCCCGATTATTTATGGTGCCGGTTTCTTAGGTGAAGCGGCTCGCCGCACCAAAGGTCAGGTCAGTGAGAATGCCAATCAGACGGCGGCTTGGGAAGTCATACCCGAACAGAACCATAACGCCCTGGTTGGCTATGAATTTCCGGAGCATTTGAAGGACTACGTTGTCTTTGTACTGTTGCGTTCGAGTTTCGAACACCCGCGCCACGCGGCTCGGTTCGAATTCATTCGAGAACTACTAGGTCGTCGCGGACTGCTTTCGGTACAGATTGAAGGTACAGGGCCTGACCGGCTTGCCCACTTAGTGACCGTAGTGTTCTGGGCTGACCTCACAACCTACGACTTGGCCGCTCGAAACGAGGTCGACCCGACTCCCGTCGAAATCATCGGGGAACTGAAAGCTTGTTTAGCGGAGAAATCATGACCAAGATTACATCCATCACTGGCCGCGCTATCCTGGACTCTCGCGGTATCCCGACGGTTGAAGCTCAAGTCAAAGCTGGCAAGGCTGTCGGTGCAGCTTCTGTTCCGAGCGGTCGCTCCACTGGTCGCCACGAAGCGGTCGAACTGCGCGACGGTGATAGCCGTTGGAATGGTCACGGTGTTTCAAAAGCCGTCAGTCATATTAATGTTCAGCTGTCGGGAGCATTGATCGGCTTAGACGTCACCGATCAAGCTGCGCTCGACGAAGCCATGCGGAAATTGGACGGTACATCGAATCTCAAACGGCTTGGCGCTAATGCTATTCTGGCGGTCAGCTTGGCTTGTTTGAAAGCCGCGGCCTTGGTCGCAAAAAAACCGTTATGGAAGCACGTGGCCGATATTTCTGGCGTTAAGACGGTCAATCGAATGCCGCTCCCGCTCGTAAATCTCATTAACGGCGGAGAACATGCACCGAATAATTTGGCCATACAAGAGTTTATGCTGGTTCCGCATGGGTTTGATTCATTCAGTGAAGCCGTGCGTGCAGCCGACGAAACGTACATGGCATTAGGAGGAATTCTGGCGGCGCGAAACGTTAGTAGAGAACTAGGAGATGAGGGCGGCTACGCTCCTGACGGGTATGCTCCAGATCTGGATAGTAACTTTCATGCTCTTGAACTATTAGTAGAAGCTATCGAAAAGGCTGGCCACAAGCCAGGCGAAGACATCAGCCTAGCCATGGACATTGCTGCAAATTCGTTCCAGCGGGAAGGTGGCTACTTTCTTTCCAGCCAAAGCCTAACCGCCGAACAGTTGGTAACCGAATATGATCAGCTGTCCGAACGCTTTCCGCTCGTTTCTGTCGAAGATCCAGTTGGTGAAGCGGATACCGCCGGCTGGCAAGCGGTCTATAAACGTTTGGGAAGTAAGTTGCAGATTATTGGTGACGATTTGACGGTGACCGACGCTAAGCGAATTACCAAAGCGGTCAAGAATAAGGAAATTAACGGCGTTATTCTCAAGCCAAACCAAGTGGGTACCTATACTGATGCGGCGGCGGCTCATGTGGCGGCCAAGAAGGCTGAGATTGTTTCAATTGCCAGCCATCGATCCGGCGAGACGACGGATGATTGGATTGCCGACTTGGCCGTTGGTTGGCAGTGTGAGCAGGTTAAAATCGGATCTGTCGCCCGCGGTGAACGGGTAGCCAAATACAATCGGTTACTGGAAATTGAACAGGCTCTCGGATCGGGTACAGAATTTGCGGGTCGAGATTTTCTGAAAGCCCAAAAAGGAAGCCGTGGCTGACCCCCTCGGACCAGCTCGGGACAAGCGGACACCGGTCGTTGAATTGATTCTGGATGGCTGGGGGGTATCGCCGGCTGCTGAGGGTAATGCTATCCAAGCCGCTAAGACGCCGGTGATGGATGGTCTAATTCAGCAGTATCCGTCGATGGCCCTGCAAGCCGCCGGAACGGCGGTCGGCTTGCCGTGGGGAGAGGCTGGCAGTTCCGAAGTTGGTCACCTCAATCTCGGTGCCGGACGGATTGTTTTTCAGGAAGTTCCAGCTATTACGACTGCCATCGCTAATGGATCATTTTTCCAGAACCAAGTCTTCATCGACGCGGTTGAACATGTGAAGAAAAATAATTCGGCCCTCCACTTTATTGGGGTACTCAGTCCGGAAGAGGGCAGCAAGGGGTTGGTCCACGTTACTGCGTTGCTGGAACTCGCCAAGCAGCAAAAGTTCGATCGAGTCTACCTCCATTTGCTATTGGATAAGGAAGGGGCACTCGAAAACAGCATGCTCAACTATCTTCAAGAGTTGCAGGATTTGATGAAGAAAGCCGGTGTGGGAACTATCGCCACTATTTCCGGTGAGTATTACGCCATGGATCGAGAGAAACGGTGGGAGCACACCGCTCGCGCCTATAGTTTGATGGTCGATGGCATTGGACCATCTGCGGGTTCCGTGGATGAAGTCATCGGGAACTCCAAGCGGCAAAGCTTGCCGACGGAATTTATCGAACCAACGTTGATTACGGGTGCTCCGAAAATCGGCAACAATGACTCGATCATCTTCTTCAACTGGCGACCAGAACAGTCGCAGCAGCTGGCGAAGGCGTTCGTGGCTCCTTACTTTGGACAATTCGAACACGGCAAACCGCTAAAGAATCTCTACTTAGTGAGCATGAGCTCGTTTGCCAGCGACGATGATGTCAAAGCGGCCTTCCTGGCTGACAAAATTAAAGACGGTTTGACCGAGACGCTCTCAAAACAAGGATTACGACAATTACATCTAGCGGAAACGGAAAAGTTTGCCTATGTCACGATGTACTTTAATGGAGGCTATGAACAGCCATTCGCTGGTGAACAAGATGTCGAAGTTCCATCTGTCCAAGTGCGGAGTTACGACGAGGCTCCGGCCATGTCGACGCCGCAAGTCACGGACAAACTCATCGAATCAATCACGGCCGGCCAGGCGGACTTTTATTTGGCCAACCTCGCCAATATGGATATGGTCGGTCATACCGGGAACTTCGAAGCGGCGGTCAAAGCGGCCGAAGTAGTCGATCAAGCGGTCGGCCGGATCGTCGAAGCCTGTCAGCAACAGCAAATACATCTGATTATCACCGCCGATCATGGTAACGCGGAGCGAATGACCAGCCCACGAACTGGTATCGCCAACGTCGACCATTCCAACAACCCTGTTCCGTTCATTCTGATTAGTCCGTCCGGACTCGGTTTGACCGGACAAGGGCGTGGCATTACCGACGGCAGTCTGCCGTCCGGCATGTTAGCTGACGTGGCTCCGACCGTCTTAGCACTGTTAGGTCTAGGAAAACCGGAAGCCATGACTGGCTACAGTCTGTTGCTGACCGCTGACGACGGAAGTCTAACCTAACGCGCCATGGCAGATACCCCTCAGCCATCGGCAGTTCTGGTCATCCTCGATGGATGGGGGTATTCCGAGACGTATGAGGGTAATGCCATCGCCCAGGCTCAGAAGCCAAACTTCGATCGGCTGTGGAACGATAATCCGCACACCTTGCTTCAAGCTTCCGGCGAAGCCGTCGGTCTGCCGTGGGGTGAGATGGGAAACTCCGAAGTCGGCCACATGAACTTGGGAGCTGGACGAGTGGTTCCTCAAGATTTGCCGCGAGTGTCGGCTGCAGTTTCTGACGAATCGTTCTACTCCAACCAAGCGTTGGTCGCAGCCTGTCAGCACGTCATCAAGACCAAGGGAACGCTTAACCTCGTTGGTTTAGCATCGACGGGCGGTGTCCACAGTCATCTTCGCCACTTGATTGCCTTACTCGAGCTGGCTAAACGGCAAGGTGTCAGCACGGTGCATTGTCACATCTTTACGGATGGCCGAGATGCGCCGCCAAAAGCCGCTAAGGGTCCCATTGCCAAACTGGAAGAAGAAATGAAGGCGCGGGATCTTGGCCGGATTGCATCTGTCTCTGGGCGTTACTACGCCATGGATCGTGACCGGCATTGGGATCGAACCAAGTTAGCGTTCGAAGCCATCGCTGAAGGGAAGGGACAAACCGCTCCGACGGCCGAAGCCGCCATTCAGCAAGCCTACGACGAGGATTTTACCGATGAGTTCATCGTCCCGACCGTTATTGCCGATAAAGATCATCCAGCTGAGCATGTCAGAGAAGAAGATGCGATTATTTTTTTCAACTTTCGACCCGATCGCATTCGTCAGTTGACGGAAGCCTTTGTCCGGACCGACTTCGATAAGTTCGATCGGGACGATGTGCCGCAAGGTATTCACTACGTCACCATGACCCAGTACCAGCCAACCTTTCCAGTTCATGTAGCCTTTCAGCCGCTTCATGTCGAAGATAATTTAGCCAAAGTGGTGTCCGACGCTGGGTTGCGACAGTTTCACATTGCTGAAACGGAAAAGTATCCGCATGCGACCTACTTCTTAAACGGCGGACACGAAGAGCCGTACCCAATGGAAGAACGATTACTGATTCCATCCCCGAAAGTTCCGACCTATGACCAAGAACCCGCCATGAGTGCGGAAAAGATTACTGATGAACTCTGTAAGCGCATCAAGGATGGGGACTATCCGTTCATTATGGCCAACTATGCCAATGCGGACATGGTCGGACATTCGAGAAATATTGAGGCTACCATCAAGGCGGTTAGTGCTATCGATCAAGCACTCGGCCGACTGGCCACGGTTTGTAACGAGTCTGGAACCTTCCTGCTGATTACGGCCGATCATGGTAACGCTGAACAAATGATTGACTTCAAGACGGGCGAGCCAGATCCGGAACACACCACCAACCCGGTTCCGTTCATTTTGCAGATTCCGAAGTCAGCCAGCGACTCGTTTACGTACGACACCACCAGGCTTAATCTCGACCCGAAAGCGACCGCCACGGGACTACTGGGTGACGTTGCGCCAACGGTATTGAATATCCTCGGTATCAAGGTACCTGACGGGATGGAAGGATTCGGATTACTCTAGGGTCATGAACAGCCAATCACCAGCACCCGACTTAAGCAGGTTGTGGTCACCGAAATGCGTAGCCGTGGTTGGCGCATCGACTAATCCGGCTAAACTCGGCCACATCGTCCTGAAGAATCTTCGAGAAGGTGGTCTTAAAGGTTCGCTCTATGCGATCAATCCAAAAGGTCGTCGGATTCTCGACGTCCCAACCTATAGCGAAATTGCTGGCGTGCCGGAACCAGTCGACGTGGCCGTCCTGACCGTACCGGCCGAGGTTGTTCCGGAAGTGGCCGGGCAGTGCGGCCAAGCCGGTGTGAAGGTGTTGATTGTAATCGCCGCCGGGTTCCAAGAACTTGGCGGGGCTGGACTCGAGCGGGAAGCTGAATTGAGCGATATCGCTCAACAATACGGTATGCGCGTACTTGGTCCGAACTGCCTGGGATTGATTGATACTCATACTGGGGTAAACGCCAGCTTCGTTTCGGCTATGCCGCCGAAAGGCAGTGTGGCGGTGCTTTCACAAAGCGGGGCGATGGGAACGGCTATTCTCGACTGGGCCAGTTCGACTGGACTGGGGTTCAGCAAGTTCATCAGTCTCGGTAACAAAGCCGATCTAACGGAAAACGATTTTTTGCCAGCGCTCGAAAATGATGCCAAGACGAGCGTAGTGCTGGCCTATCTCGAAGACATTAGTGATGGGGAGGCCTTTGTCGTCGCCGCTAGTAAACTGACGCGCGTGAAACCAATGATTCTCCTCAAGCCAGGACGAACTGAAGCTGGAGCCACGGCCGCCCATTCTCACACGGGGGCGTTGACTGGTTCAAGCGACGCCGCTGACGCTGCCTTCCGCCGGGCGGGAATTATGGTGGCCCGCAGTGTTCAAGAGTTGTTCGACTTCACGAGTGCGTTTGCTCGCACACCGCTTCCGAAGGGCGACAACATCGCGATTGTTACCAATGCGGGCGGTCCTGGTGTGGTCACCGCGGATGACGTGTCCGAAGCCGAAGGCCTCGAAGTAGCAGAATTGTCAGATAAGACGGAAAGTATGCTTCGCAAAGTCCTTCCGGCTGCCGCCCAGGTCGGTAATCCAGTCGACGTGGTTGGTGACGCCGGAGCCAATCGGTATCAAGTGGCGTTGAGTGCCGTCTTGGCTGACCGAGCAGTCGATGCGTCCGTGGTTATTCTGACACCGCAAGCTATGACCGAGGTCGAAACGACCGCTGATGTTATCGCCAAGGCAGCGTCGGCTTCTGGTAAACCAGTTCTGCCGTGCTTCATTGGTGGTAACACGGTAATGCCGGGTCGAGCTCGTTTGGCGGAACACGGTTTGCCGTCGTTTGATAGTCCGAGTCGAGCCGTCGTCGCTTTGTCTGCCATGGCCCAGTACGCACACTATCTATCGGCTCCGGTTCGAAAACGTAATGGTGCGGCGACACCGAAAGCCATCTTGGTAAAGTTGATTGCCGAAGCTCGCGATACTGAGCACACAGAGTTGGGCGGCATGGCAGCGGCCGAAGCGGTGGCGGCCTATGGCATCAAAGCCCCGCCGACTATTGCGGTGGCTGACGTTGACGATGCGGCCGCGGCGGCTCAGAAAATTGGGTACCCCGTGGCGCTAAAAATTGATTCACCAGATATTTCACACAAAACAGACATTGGCGGAGTCATGCTCGATTTACCGAACGATGAGGCCGTCAAAAAAGCCTTTGCTGAAATTATGAAGGCCGCGAAGAAGCATACGAAAGATGCAGATATTCACGGCGTCACGGTTAGTCCGATGCAGCCGACCGGCGGACTCGACCTGATCGTCGGGGCCAAGCGTGATCCAAACTTTGGCCCGGTACTCGTGGTCGGGTACGGCGGTATCTTTGTCGAGGCGGTGCGTGACGTGGCCTATGAGTTAGCCCCGGTGACTAAAGATGACGTGACCGAGTTACTGACTCGTACCGGTATCGGAGAAACGTTGGCCGGTACCCGCGGAATGAAGTTTGACCAGTCGGCGGCCGTGAAAGCCATTATGGCGGTCTCGCAGCTGATGTTAGATTGCCCGGACGTGGTTGAACTCGACCTGAATCCGCTGCGCGTATTCGACAAAGGTGCCTTCTCGCTCGATACCCGAATCGAACTTTGCTGAACTAATCCACTTTGCGAACCACTTTCGGCTGCGCGGTCCAGAATTTCGGCTGCAGGCCCAATTCAGCTCGTCGAAGTAGCTTTGGCTACTCCTTCCTCGCCGACTTGAGCCTTCGCACGAAATCAGAACCGCTCGCCATGAAAGTTGTTCACTTCAGTGGATTCTATACGCTCGAAAAACTATTTTGTTCAAGGTACACTAGCGGTATGCAAAAAAACGCCGCTCGTTCAGGGCGTCACATAAAACTTCCAACGTCTGTCAGTTGGATCCGAAACCAGCTACTACGAGCCGGATTTGAAGCCTACGCCGTTGGCGGCGGGGTGCGCGACCTGCTACTCGGTCGCGAACCGAAAGATTGGGATGTGGCCACGAATGCTACGCCCGTTCAGATTCAGAAAGTCTTTCCGAACTCGGTTTACGCTAACCGCTTTGGAACGGTCGGCGTTAGGCGGGGCGGAACAACCTACGAAGTCACGACCTATCGAGTGGAGAAAAGCTATACTGATGCCCGCCATCCGGATGAAGTCGAATTTGTGAAGCAATTGGACGAAGACTTGGCGCGTCGCGATTTTACGGTTAACGCCATCGCGACTGACGGCAAACAATTAATCGATCCGTACAAAGGCCAAGGCGATTTGAAGCAGAAACTAATCCGAGCGGTTGGTAATGCTAACGAACGCTTCCAGGAAGATGCCCTCCGGATGATGCGAGCCGTTCGATTAGCCGTCGAACTTGGTTTCAAGATTGATCCGAAGACGCAAGATGCCATTCTGCATAACTCGGAACGCTTAAAACTCGTCTCACCGGAGCGAATCCGCGATGAGTTCATGCGAATCATCGCCAGCCCCGACCCGTATCGTGGCCTGAATCTCTTACTCGACACTAAATTGGTTGACCAATTCCTACCCGAGTTACTCGCAGGCAAAGACTTTGCTCAAGCCAAGCATCACAAAGATCCGGTCCTTGATCACAACTTGCTGGCCCTAAAGTATGTTCCGAGCGAAGATCCGTTAGTCCGACTGGCCGCGTTACTACACGACATTGGTAAACCGCAGAGTGCCCGCGGTACCGGCCAACGCCGAACCTTCCATGGTCATGAAGTCATTGGTGCTCGGATGACCAAAGCCATCATGCGGCGGCTACACTTCTCGAACGCGGACATCGAGCGGGTGACCAACTTAGTCCGTCATCACATGTTCATGTTCCAATTTGAATCGACTGACAAAGCCATCCGCCGGATTATCCGCCGAGTCGGTAAAGAAAATGTCGATGACTTGGTCGACTTGCGAGTCGGTGACCGGCTTGGTTCTGGTGTGCGGATTGGTTACAACCAGAAACTCCAGTTGTTTAAAGAGCGGGTGGTGGAAGTCCAGAAAGATCCGATTGATACCCGAATGCTGAAGATTAACGGCAACGATTTGATTAAGGATCTCGGCATCCCGCCCGGACCGCGCGTTGGTGAAATCATGGATGCGTTACTTGAAGATGTACTCGACGATCCCAAGCGAAACACCAAACGGTACCTTCTTAAGCGCGCTAAAGAGATCGCCGCTGAACCAGCTCAGAAATCAAAAGCGAACGTCTGATTCCGTCATCCCCGCGAAAGCGGGGATCTCATCGGATTCCGAAACACTATTGTTCTATGAGAGATCCCCGGTCAAGCCGGGGATGACAAAAAGATTCCGGCGTGCGCCGGAATGACAGTGTGCTAAATTAGATTGGTAACCCCGCCCGACATGGCTAAAACGAAACAACGATCCAACCGCCAAGCAGACGTTCGCATCCGCGAGAAGGATGATGAGTACTTCAAAAAGCAGGATGACTCCTATGTCCTGCCGCCGGAGCTCAACATGTCCATCAAGGACGGTTTTCGTTTCGGTATTGGGTTTATCCTGGCCCTGCTAATTTTCTACGCCGTCGTCATCGTCGGTATCATGATCCTGGTTCGCTTCGGCAACCTGATCAATTTCTAAATACTTTTCGATAAAAATACATGCCTGAACTCACTATCACTACCGCTAATTTCGAGTCGGAAGTTCTCAAGTCCGACCTTCCGGTACTGGTCGATTTTTGGGCCACCTGGTGCGGCCCGTGCAAGATGACGGAACCGATTGTCGACGAGCTGACAGAGGAACAGAAAGGAAAGATGAAAGTCGGCAAGTTGGACGTCGATCAGCACCCAGAGATCTCCCAACAGTACAACGTCATGAGTATCCCGACCTTCATTGTCTTCAAAGGCGGCGAACCGATTGGCAGCCTGGTCGGTGCCCAACCAAAACCGGAATTCGACAAGCTTGTTCAATCCGCTCTCTAACTAGCTGATCATGGCGGATACCAAAAAAGAATCACCAAACGTCTACGACGTCGCTGTCATCGGGGCTGGCCCAGCTGGTCTGTCGGCGTCGGTGTACCTCTCTCGCTACAAGCTGAGTAACCTGGTACTTGGTCCGGAGTACGGCGGCTATGTTTCAACCACTCATTTGGTCGAAGACTACCTTGGGTTCCTGACGGTATCCGGCTTGGAATTGGCTGACCATTTCACGAAGCATGCACAGAACTACCAAGACGCCGAAGTGGTGGCTGACAAGGTTACGGAGATGAAGCAGAACGGAAAACTGTTCGACTTGAAGACCTGGAATGGCAAAGAGTACCAGGCGCGCTCCGTGTTGATTGCGACCGGGACGGTTCATAATAAACTCGATGTTCCGGGTGAAAAGGAATTTGAAGGGCACGGGGTGAGCTATTGTGTGACCTGTGATGCGGCTTTCTTTAAGAACCGTCGCGTCGCCATCGTGGGCGGCGGAGACTCGGGTGCCAAAGGCGCACTGCATTTGGCTGACTTTGCCAGCGAAGTGTATTGGATCCACCGACGTGACACGTTCCGGGCTGAACCGATCTGGGTGGACCGGGTGAAGGAAAAGCCGAATGTTCAGTTTGTGATGGAGAATACAATCACGGAAATCGTGGGCAAGGACAACAAGCTGACCGGCGTGAAGCTAGCCAAGCCGTTCGAAGGCAAGAGTAACATTGCGCTCGACGGCGTGTTCGTTGAGATCGGGTCGCACCCCGACAAAACACTGCCCGGCATGGTAGGTGCTACAACGGACGGGGACGGCAACCTGATCGTAAATAATCATCAACGGACCTCGGCTGAATTCGTCTGGGGAGCGGGAGACAATACCACGGCCTCCGCCCTGTTCCGGCAGATTAGCACGGCCGTCAGCGAAGGCTCGATCGCGGCCGGTGACATTTATGAGTATCTCAACGACCCGCGCGCCGACTGGCATTCCAAAGGGCCTATCGTTACGGATTAGTCCGTCATCCTGAGGGACTCTGAGCGTAGCGAAGAGAACCGAAGGATCTAGTGGGGGCAACAAGATTCTTCGCTACGCTCAGAATGACGAATTGCGCGGATAGATTCGGTACCATAGAAGTGTTGGGGCCATAGCTCAGCTGGTAGAGCGCTTGGATGGCATTCAAGAGGTCGTCGGTTCGATCCCGACTGGCTCCACACGTTCGTCGTTACTATTTCTACGGTATGCTATCTACGTATGGCTAAAGCGAACATTACGTACGCCCACCTGGCCGACCAGGTCTTCCCGTCGGAGGGCGGCAAGTTGAACGTCATCGGCGTATTCGGAGGACTGAGCGCGCCTGGCCGGATCGGCTTAGCCCAGTTTCCGGCCGTCTATCCGCGCTTGGCGCTGGCGATCGGTCTGTCGACCACGGTCGACCAACTGCCGATTAACGTGACGTTCCGGACTGAGGACGGCAAGGACGTGGTTCCGCCATTCTCCGGCACCTTTGAGATTAAAAAAGAAGGCGATGCCAAGAAGTCGGAAGCGGCCAACGTCAACTTCAACCTGAACTTCGACGCTTTCCAGATCGAGAAGGCCGGCAAGCTATTCCTGACGATCGAGTCCGACAAGGATGAACTGGCCGAGATGGAGCTGGAAGCCGTCAAGGTTGAACAGCAACAGTCGCCGCAAGCCCCGCCGAAGTCGTAAGAATCAGTCGACTCGCTTGAAGTAGCTCAACTGTAACTGGCCGTCTTTGAATTCCTGTTTTGACCGATACAAACCATGCTTTTGAGCATCGCCGAGTTCTTTCAAGATGCGGTAGTCCGACGGAACCATCTTCGGCTTCAACTCTTCGATCTTGTCGAGCGAGAACCACTCGATGGTCCCTTCCGGTAGGTCGCGAGTCTTTGTTGAGACGTTACTAACTGGTCTCATTCGGCAGACTAGGAGGACGAACCGATGTTCTTTACCTTCCTTATCCATCGCCTTCTCGTCGATGGTAGCCAGCGTTTTATCAAGCTCTGTTTCAATGCCGAGCTCTTCCCGTATCTCACGGGTTGCTCCTTCTGATAGGTGCTCTCCATGGTCAAGTTTTCCGCCAGGTAAGCCCCATAGTCCGGCCATGTAATTTCGCTTGAATTTGATGAGTGCGATCTTGCCGTTGTGTTCAACGATACATACAGCCACTAAATAAACTCGCATCGAATCAGCGGACATGAAACTTCTTGGCGTAGTATTTCTGGTAGGCCGCAATCACGGCGCGGCTGGCCGAATACGTCGCCGCGTGGACTTGATGAAGGGAATCGTGACGCATGTCGCCGACCACGTAGACGTTCGTGATGTTACTTTCCATGGTGCTCGGATCGACCTTGGCCAAGCCGCGTTCATCCAGAAAGATTCCGAGTTTCCCCGCGACGTCGTTGTACGGCTGGATACCGAGCCGATGAAAGATGGCGTCGGTGGCAATGGTCTTCTCTTGGCCATTCGTGAGCGCCAGAGTAACTGATTTCACATGGCCTTTCGGTTGGCCAGTTACTTTCTTGAACCGCCCTTCGTAGATTGGAATCTTTTCTTCGTGCAACTTGGCCAGCTCGCGCATCGGAATTTTCGAAAAGTCCTCGGCGACGAACGTCAGCTTGCTCGTAAACTGGCGGAGCTTCAGCGTCATATCAACGCCGTCCGCATCTTTGCCAACGCAGAGCACGCGCTTTCCGTTCACGTAGTGGCCGTCACAGAGGATGCACCAGTACATCGACTTACCTTCGTACTCATAGTTTTCGTCCCAGTTCGGCATCACATCCTCGATGCCAGTGGCGATGATGACGGCGTCGGCGGTGACCGAACGCTGCTTGGTCTTTACGGTGTGGCTACCATCATTTTTAGGGGTAATCTTCTCGACCGGCTCCTCCATATGGAATTTGGCGCCGAGGTTCTCAGCCTGTTGTTTGCCGAGGTCGCGGAAGTCCATGGCTTTTACGCCCTTCGGGAAGCCGAGGTAGTTGGAATAGTTCTGGAACCAGGTCGAACGTCCGAAGCCCATGTCGAATACGATCGTCTTCAGGTTGTAGCGGGCGGCATAGACGGCCGCAGTCAAGCCAGCCGGACCGGCCCCCAAGACAACGATGTCGTATTTCTTGGCAGATTTAGGCACGAGGACAGTATAGCTGACGGTTGCTCCTCTCAGGCAGTAGACTAGAAAGTAATGATAGCTATTGCTGGAGATCATCACGCCGCCAAGCTAATGG
>SICC01000016.1 GCA_009694835.1 Patescibacteria group bacterium | reverse complement strand
CAAGGGCTTGAACACGGACCATCTGATTTTTCTGGTGATAACGTCGACCCCGCTAAAATTTTAGAAATAGCCAGCTCTGGCCATTTTGATGGATTCATCTGCCATCGAGGAATTGCCGAAGAATACGCCGCTGACCGAAAGGTCCCGCTGATCCTCAAACTGAACGGCAAGACATCGTTGGTGGACGGAGAGCCGGTCTCGAAAGCCATCACCACCGTGGCCGACGCACTTAAGCTCGGGGCTGATGCGGTCGGGTATACCGTCTATGTTGGCAGCGCCCATGAAGCCGAGATGCTGACTGAGTTTGGGAAGATTCTCGATGAAGCTCATTCAGCGGAACTGCCCGTCTTTGGGTGGATGTATCCGCGCGGCGGCAAAGTCGTCGATCCGCACGATCCGGAGGCTATCGCCTATGCCACCCGTGTCGGACTCGAACTAGGAGCCGATGCCATCAAGGCCTATTATCCCGGCAGCTCGGAAGAAGTTGGTAAGTTGGTTAAACTGGCTGGCCGCAGCAAAGTCGTGGTTGCCGGTGGACTCAAACAGTCTTCAAGTGAATTCGTCGAGCAGGTGAATGGCATTATTACGGCCGGAGCCGCCGGTATCGCGGTCGGACGCAATGTCTGGCAGGACGATGATCCAGTAGCGGTTGCGAAAGCCATCCATCACGAGGTCCACGGTGGTTGAGCAGCAATACGACTTGATAACCATTGGAGGAGCCACCTGGGATTCTACGGTCACGGCCGACCAATCTCGCGTATTGGAAGAAGGTCAGGAAAAGTACCTGGCGTTTCCGTACGGCAAGAAGGTCTTCATGGAATCGTTCTACTTCAGTTTTGGCGGCGGGGCGGCCAACGTGGCCGTCAGCGCGTCTCGACTTGGGCTGAACGTTTCATTCATGGGAACCATCGGCTGCGGGGAACTCGGTGACAGCATCCATAAGAACTTTAGGGAACAAGGTGTCGAGACTGTCCATGCTAAGCTGGACCGCGATCATCTTGCCTCGATGTCCGTCATCCTCACTGCGCCGGATGGTGAGCGGACGATTCTCCGATTCCGCGGGGCGGACGAGCACCTGACCGCCGCCGATGTGGACTGGGAGCATCTCAAGCAGACCAAGTGGCTCTACGTGGCCTCGATGGCTGGCGATGCGGAACAGCTGTTCGACCGGATTGCCGAAATGGCCAAGGCCGACCATATTACCTTGGCGATGAATCCAGGCGGAACTCAGATTAAGCGTGGCCCGAAAAGCCTGCAGCGAGCGCTCGAACATACGGCTGTACTCATTCTTAATGAAGAAGAGGCTCGCGACTTGCTGCGAAATCATGGCAAAGCTGGCGAATCATTGAATGACTTACTGCGTGCATTGCAGGAAATCACCCGCGGCACCGTGGTGATTACGCGCGGCGCGAAAGGCGCGGTGGCCACTGACGGTCAGAAACACTACGACGTCCCGGTGGTTGATAGCGAACGAGTGAATACCGTTGGGGCTGGCGACGCCTTTGGTTCAACGGTTGTCGTTTCTCTCATCAAAAATCAACCGCTCGAAACAGCTCTAGCCTACGCGGCCGTCAACGCCGCCTCTGTAGTCGCGGACTTCACGGCCCAGCAAGCGTTACTGGACTGGGATGATCTGACCAAACGGGCCAGCGAAGCCAAACTCCACGTATCGGTGACCGACTTCTAACAAAGTAATGGTCTCAGTTTTCATACGAACATAGTTTCGCAATTTACTTGCGAAACGGCCCCAGCGCTAAAGCGTGAGCATTTTTGAGCCTTGGCTCAAAAATGTAACTATAATATGTACTTATGAAGAGTACTGTTGAGCAACTGCCAAAGAGTAGCGTCAAACTGACGATTACGATTGCTCCCGAAGACATGAAGGAGTACGTCGCTAAGGCTACTGAGCGGCTTGGTTCGCAGATCGACGTGAAGGGATTTCGTAAAGGGAAAGTTCCCGCCAAGGTGGTCGAGTCGAAAGTTGGCAAGGATCAGTTGGCTCACGAAACGTTTGAGTTGGCCGTGGCCGATGCCTATTACAAAGCTATCCAAGAACACAAACTCCGTCCGATTGGCCAACCGCAAACTGACTTGAAGCACGAGCACGTCGATCTTGAGCAGACGGGCATTTCATTCACTGCTACCGTCCCCGTTGTTCCGGACGTGAAACTTGGCGATTACCAGAAGGTCACTGTTGAAGCGGTGAAGTCAGCTTTTTCCGAAAAGCAGGTCGATGAAACTATCGAGCAGCTTCGCAATAGCCGCGCTAGCTTTGCCCAAGTCGCCCGAGCCGCCAAAGATGGCGACCGAGTTGAGATTGACTTTGTCGGCAGTATTGACGGCAAGGAATTCGAAGGCGGCAAGAGTGAAAACCATCCGCTGGTGATCGGCGATCAGACATTCATTCCAGGTTTCGAAGAAAACTTGATTGGAATGAAAGCCGGCGATAAAAAGAAATTCACCGTAAAGTTCCCGAAGGATTACCGCCAAACAGATTTGGCTGGTAAGGACGCCGAATTTGCCGTCACCCTCAAACAAGTCCAAGAGCGGGCGTTACCGAAGCTTGATGACGAGTTTGCCGCCAGCCTTGGTGCCAAATCGATGGACGATCTCAGGAAGCGTTTGAGTGAAAATCTCAAACAAGAAAAGGATACCGAAGCCGGCCGTGAAACGGAAATGAAATTACTCGAAGCGATTATCGCTGGCGCGACGGTCGAAGTACCAGAGGCCTTAGTTGAAGAAGAACTGAATGGCATGATGGCTGAACTCAAGCAACAGATTGAACGCCAAGGACTGCCGTACGACAAGTATCTCGAGCAGCTTGGTAAGAAAGAAGCAGACCTCCGCCAGGAATATCGTGAAGAAGCTGAGAAGCGGGTCACTATGAGTCTGGTTCTTAATACGCTTCAGGCTACCGAGAACATCATGCCGACGGACGAGCAGGTCAAGGCCGAAGTGGCCAAGCAACTTGAAGCCGTCACCGAGCCGGATGACAAAGAGCGCATCAAAAGCGACGAGTTCCAGCAGTATGTCCGCCGCGTCCTCGGTAACCGGATGACTATCGACAAGCTGATGCAGTCAGCTATGTCTAAGTAGGGCAGATGGATACACGACGAGAAGCAGGGTTCGGACCTCCCGAATCCGAGCCTGATGTTGCAGCAAAAGCCAAATCGAAAAAACGCCGGAAGCGCGATGAAGCTGAAGAAGCTAAGCGCGAAAAAGACGAAGCCGTTGAAAAGGACGGGCAAGAAGTTGAAGAAGCTGAGGCAAACGTCGAAGTCCCTGAACCGGACGAGCAAGAGCGGCGGGAAATTACGCTCGAAGCGGTGTTCCGGGAACGAATAGCCCTGCAGGAGTTGGCCGAGCGTTTACCATCCGAAGCCTATCAGCAGATTGTTGAGGCACTCAGTAAACTTCCGGGTACTTGGAGCGTCGAGAAGGGACGCCATGTTTTCACGCGGTTAATTAGTGAACGAGAAATTCCGGTTGGCGAGCAAACCGTTACGGTTGAGCATCGCCTGGCATTGAACCGAGAAGAGTCTCCAGCTGAACCTGAGGTGATCGAACGAAAGATTGCGGAAGCCATTAAACCTGACGAGCCAATCGAGCAGACTGTTTCGCGACTGGAAAGTGTGGTGAGTGAACTCGCTCCAGATGACGAAGTTCGCGTTTCAGTGTCTGAAGACACACCTGACATCGTTATTACTCCCGATACAGCTCGGATTGATGAACCGGTTCAAGGCACCGAACCGCAACCGGTTGCGCCTGATCGAGTGACGGAGATTGTTAATGAAATCATTCACGAGGAGCTCGAACCACTTCCTCCGGAACCAGTTGAGCCAAGGTCGCTCGATCGGGTTCTAGATATTCTTGAGCAGAATGCGCTCGACCTGAACGAGCTGCCGCCCATTGCTGGAGGCGCGCCGGAAGCCGAGGAAGGTATTCCGGAAGCTGAAGACGGGGAACCGATTGAACTGTCGCTTGAAAAACCCTTCGAAATTCCTGAAGAGATTATCTCGCCGCCAGTTGAACCACTTCCAGACACACCGCCAGAGCCGGCACCGCAGCCACGTCAGAAACGTTCATCGCGTCATCGACGACATGCGCCAGAAATTCTTAACTGGGAACCAGGCTTCCCGGAGGTTGTCCGAAGACCGGATGAACAGATGAAACGGAAGGGACGAAAGTTAATTCGCCGGCTGGCAGCCGAGTATCATCTCAAGCTGACCCCGGATATCGAAGCCTATTTGTTAGCGATTCTGCTTCGACCTGGCGTGGTCAATGGCCGTAAGGTTTATAGCTTGGGAATCAACGTTGAGACGGTCGTTCGGGTGATGGGTGTGTTAGCAACCGCCGGCTTCGCTCGGCCGCGCTAAGCCCCTCCGTAAGGCGTAGCACCCACCCATGGTTTATACTTGAGTTCGTAAAACCATAAAGGGAGATTCGATGCCGAATTCATCACACGACCAACCGCAAATCGACAACCAAATGCTCGTCCCAACTGTGCTGGAAAAGTCCCAGTTCGGCGAACGTGCCTACGATATTTTTTCCCGGTTACTTCGAGAACGAATCGTCTTTCTCGGCACACCAGTAGATGACAATGTCGCCAACTTAATCATGGCCCAACTGCTCTTCCTGGAATCTGAAAACTCCGAGCAGGACATCAAACTCTATATCAATTCACCGGGCGGATCGGTTTCGGCTGGATTGGCCATTTACGACACTATGCAGTTTGTGAAGCCAGACGTGCAGACTATCTGTATGGGTATGTCAGCCTCGATGGGTGCGGTTCTACTGGCTGGTGGGGCTAAAGGTAAACGCTACGCCTTGCCTCACTCTCGAATCCTCATTCACCAAGTGCTTGGCGGGGTATCTGGCCAAGCCGCTGATATCGAAATTCACGCCCAGGAGATTTTGAAGATGAAGCACATGTTAAATGAAATTCTGGCAGGCCACACCGGACAGGACATTAAGAAGATTGAAACGGATACCGATCGCGACTACTTCATGTCACCGGAAGACGCTAAGACCTACGGGCTGATTGACTCGATCATTGCTCAGCCGAAGAAAAAGAAAAAGTGACAACGCGGCCACTATGTATGAATTTGCGTTGTCATCCCGGGCGAGCTCCGTATCGGGGTACGGAGTAAACTCCGCGAGACCCGGGATCTGGAATAAAAAGGATTCCGGCGTTCGCCGGAATGACGTTTAACCATGTTCTCTCGTTTACTGACGCTTATCCGGGAACTTGAGCCGAACCAGCACTTTCTGAAACTCTGGCTCTCGCAGGCGCTCAGTCTGACGGCCTTCAATATGGTCAACTTCACTCTGCTGCTCCGGGTGTTCGACCTGACCCACTCGGCCATCATGGTCAGTTTGTATGTCTTGAGTTTCGGCTTACCGAGTCTCTTCTTCGGGGCCATCGCCGGCGTCTTTGCAGATCGCTGGAACCGGCGGAATGTCCTGATTGCGACGAATGTTCTGCGGACGATTATTGTGTTGGCATTCCTGCCAGCCCTCGATAATCTTGGCATCATTTTCGCCGCCACGTTCGTGATGGCTACCGTCACCCAGTTCTTTACACCAGCTGAAGGGGCGATGATTCCCGACTTAGTCGAACGGAAACGACTCGTGGCTGCCAACGCAGTCTTTATGGTCACACTGTTCGGTAGCTTCGTCTTGGGGTACGGCATCGCCGGACCACTGGCCGGGATTGGAGGAGACTCCTTACCGATTATCATCGCCTCCGTCATGTTCGGATTAGCGACCATAGCCTGTACCTCACTGCCAAAATTAAAGCAGAAGACGCATCTCACCAAAATCAGCGAGGCGTATCGAAGCCTCTTTGAGCAACTCAAGGGCGGGTTTCGAGTCGTCCGGGAAAACGCCCCGGTTCGCTACGGACTCAAACAACTCACCCTGATCTGGGCGACGATTGGTGTCGTTATGGTGGTCGTGCCAGTCTATACCTCACAAGTCCTCGAACTTAATCTGCGCGAAATCAGCCGGCTGATCATCTTGCCGATTGGGATTGGAATGATTCTGGGTGGCTACGTCTTACACCGTGCCCGTCGTCAGTTCGGGACGCGGTCCGTCGTGGCTGTGTCGATTATCCTAACGGGCTTGGCGATTATCGCGCTGGGTCAAATCAATATGCTCACTCACTGGCTGCAGGACATAGGTATCTGGCAGCACAACGAGGATGCCGCCCGCCAATTAATTACCAGTATGGCCTCGACCGTACTTGGATTTGGAGCCTCGATTGTGATGATTGCGTCCCAAACCTTGATTCACGAGCATACCGCCCCGGCTGTCCGCGGCCGGATTTTCGGGGTGCTGGGAATGAGTATCAACGCCGCCAATACGATTCCCGTGATCGTAGCCGGGGCTCTGACTGATATCTTTAGCGTGACGGCAGTGGTGACGGGGGTCGGAGGCATCCTCGTAATCTGGGGAGCCCTGGCTCCAGTCAGTGCACGCAGGGGTTGACACATTTTTTCCCACTGCGTACGGTAAGTATGAATGGTATCAGTGCTCCGATTCTAGTAACCCGACGATAACTGCCAAAGTGGCGTCACAGGCAGTTGTTTTTGTGTTGATTACCACATTTTTACGCCCCGTATCAGCTAATAAAGGAGAGGAACGCTCCGGTGCCTGACCGTCGTTATTTCCAAGCCGTACCAACCGCTTTGGACTTGCCGAACTTGATCGAAGTGCAGATCAATTCGTACAACTCCTTCTTAAAGGAAGGCTTGAAAGAGCTCTTTGAGGAGATTTCTCCCGTCCAGGATTTTACCGGCCGCAGCTTGGAATTAGCCTTCATGGACTACAAGCTGGACGCGCCGAAGGTCGACGAAGACACTGCCAGGAACCGCAACGTCACCTACGAAGCCCCGCTCCGCACCCAGGTCCAACTGACCAACCTAGAGACGGGCGAAATTCGTGAGCAAGAAGTCTTCCTCGGAGATTTCCCGAAAATTACTGGCCGCGGTACCTTCATCATCAACGGTGTCGAGCGCGTGGTCGTTTCGCAGTTGGTCCGTAGTGCTGGCTCCTTCTTCACCGCCGACCGCATCGGTAACCGCAACTTCTACGGTGCTAAAGTCATCCCGACTCGCGGGGCCTGGCTGGAACTCGAAACCTCGGCCAAAGACCAGATCTTCGTCAAGATTGACCGCAAACGGAAGATTCCGATTACCAGCTTGCTACGGGTAATGGGACTCGATACCAATGAGCAAATCCTCAAGGAATTCGCCGACATCGATACGGACGAGGAACATAAGTACATTGCCGCCACTCTCGAACGCGATCCGGCCGAGACGGTCGATCAGGCGTTGATTGAGGTCTACAAGCGCATCCGACCGGGTGATCTGGCTACGGTCGACAACGCCAAGTCTTTGATTGAGTCGACCTTCTTCGACTTCTCCCGCTTCGACTTCGGTAAGGTTGGCCGCTACAAGCTGAACCAACGGCTCGGGGTTAATCGCCCGAACGATAAAGATCACCGCGTCCTCCTGAAGGACGACCTGGTCGCGATCGTCAAAGAAGTCATTCGACTTAATAAGACCCAAGACCCGGCTGACGACATCGATCACCTCAAGAACCGACGCATCCGTTCGGTTGGTGAGCTGATCCAACTATCCTTCCGCCGCGGTTTGCTGCGGGTCGAACGCATCATCAAGGACCGTATGAGTGTCTCCGAATCTGACAGTGTCACTCCAGCCCAGCTGGTCAACGTCCGACCGGTCGTGGCCGCGATTCAGGAATTCTTCGCCAGCTCGCAACTTTCCCAGTTCATGGATCAAACCAACCCGTTGTCTGAACTTGGGCACAAACGACGCCTGAACGCGATGGGTCCGGGTGGTTTAACCCGCGAACGCGCCAGCTTCGAAGTTCGCGACGTGCACGTCTCTCACTATGGCCGTATTTGTCCGATTGAAACGCCGGAAGGTCCGAATATTGGTTTGGTTACCTCACTGGCTAGCTATGCTCGAATCAACGAATTTGGATTCATCGAGACGCCGTATCGCGAAGTTGAGACCAAAGGCACCAAAGCCAAAGTTTCGACGAGCAAGATTGTCTACTTAGATGCGGCTAGTGAAGAAGGTAAGACCATCGCCTCTGGTAACACGCCACTCACCAAAGACGGCATGATTGCCGTTGACCGCGTAACCGCTCGCCGCGACTTCACCCCGATCGTCTCTGACGCGGCCGACATTGAGTACATGGATGTATCGCCGAAGCAGATTGTCTCGATTACTACCGCCCTGATTCCGTTCCTCGAGCACGACAACGCCAACCGCGCCTTGATGGGTTCGAACATGCAACGCCAAGCGGTCGCCACCGTGCGGCCGCAGGCTCCCGTAGTCGGAACCGGCATCGAGGCTCGAACGGCCTTCGACACTGGTCAGATGGCCATCGCCGAGGAAGCCGGCAAAGTGACCTATATGGATGCTAAGAAAATTGAAGTGAAGGGGCCGAAAGGCACCCGCACCTACGAGCTCCGCAAGTTCGTCCGCTCGAACCAAGACATGGCTCTGGTTCAGCGCCCGATAGTCGAAGTTGGGGACTCGGTAAAGAAGGATCAAGTCTTGGCAGACGGTCCGGCTACTGACGGCGGCGAAATCGCCCTTGGTCAGAACCTAACCGTGGCCTTCATGGCCTGGGGTGGTGCCAACTACGAGGACGCCGTGATCATTTCCGAGAAGGTTGTCGAAGACGACCGCTTTACCTCGGTTCACATTGGTCGTTTCACGATCGATATTCGCGATACCAAGCTCGGTCCGGAAGTGACCACTAACGACATTCCGAACGTCGGCGCTGACGCCCTGAAGGACTTGGATGAAGACGGTATTGTCCGCATCGGGGCGGAAGTCCGTGCTGGCGACATTCTAGTCGGTAAGATTACCCCGAAGGGTGAGACGGAACTGACGGCTGAGGAGCGACTGCTCCGCGCTATCTTTGGTGAAAAGGCTCGTGACGTTAAAGACACCTCACTCCGCTTGCAGCACGGCGAGCAGGGCAAGGTGGTTGACGTCAAGATCTTTGACCGTGAACTCGGTGACGATTTGCCGGCTGGTGTCTTGAAGCGAATCGAAGCCGCTGTGGCGACGGTTCGAAAGATCCAGGTTGGTGACAAGATGGCCGGACGACACGGCAACAAGGGTGTCATCTCGGAAATCCTGCCGCTGGAAGATATGCCGCACACCGTCGACGGCACCCCCGTCGACATTATCCTCAACCCGCTCGGAGTGACCTCGCGAATGAACCTCGGTCAGGTGCTCGAAACGCACCTTGGAGCGGCCGCTGAAAAGCTTGGCTACACCGTGGCCACGCCCGTCTTCGAAGGAGTGACCATTGAGGAAATCCGCGCTGAACGTAAGAAAGCCGGGCTCTCTGAAGACGGTAAGGAACAGCTGATTGATGGTCGGACTGGCGAAGCCTTCGATCAACGCACCACCGTCGGTACGGTCTACATGCTCAAACTCCATCACCTGGTTGATGACAAGATGCACGCTCGTTCGACCGGGCCATACGCCTTAGTCACCCAGCAACCGCTCGGTGGTAAGGCCATGTTCGGCGGTCAGCGCTTCGGAGAAATGGAAGTCTGGGCACTGGAAGCCTATGGTGCCGCTCATACGTTGCAGGAAATGCTGACGGTGAAGTCGGACGACGTGGTTGGACGCGCCAAGACCTATGAATCAATCATTCAGAACCAACCGCCGCGTGAACCATCACGACCGGAATCATTCCGCGTGCTGGTGAAGGAACTCCAGAGCTTGGGCTTGAATGTTCAACTGCTCGGCAACACCGGCGACGTCAATGAAGAAATTGAAGAAGAAGTTACCGAAGATGTCGACCCGAACATTCTCGACGTCATCGAACAGGATTCCGATACCCAACTGACCAAAGATACGGCCAAGGATAAGGACAAAGATAAGGCTGCCAAGGCTACCGCCAGCGACGCTGCTGAGGCTAAAGATCCGCTCGGCATCAAAGGAAAGGCCAAATCATGAGCAAGGCACAGAGCGGCAACCAAACTGCTGAACAAACCCGTGACTTCACGGCCATCCAGGTCTCGTTAGCCTCACCGCAGCAGATTGATCAGTGGTCACACGGGGAAGTCACCAAGCCGGAAACCATCAACTACCGAACGCAGAAGCCGGAAAAGGATGGCCTCTTCGACGAGCGCATCTTCGGTCCGACTAAGGACTGGGAATGTTACTGCGGTAAGTACAAGAAAATCCGCTACAAGGGAATTGTCTGTGATAAGTGTGGGGTCGAGGTCACCCGTTCAGCCGTCCGGCGTGAACGTATGGCCCATATCGACCTGGCGGCGCCGGTCGTCCATATCTGGTTTCTTCGCGGCACCTTCTCGCGCCTCGGCTTGATGCTCGGCATGAGCATTAAGGACCTGGAAAAGGTTGTCTATTTTGCCAACTTCGTCGTCACCAAGGTTGATCCAGTCAAGCGCGAGCAGATGAAGAAGCAGTTGACGGTTGATTACGACAAAGCCCGTAAAGAAGCCAAAGATAAGTTCGACAAGGCCGTCAAAGGTGTTAAGCCGAAGAAGACTAAGGATGGTGAGGAGCCTGACAAGTCTGAGGAAGACCGGATTGGCCGCGAGTTCCAAGAAGAGCTCGATGTGCTCGAATCCGGATTCCAACTGGCGACCGACGAGCTCGATCACCTGGAACCGCTCCAAATTATCACCGAAGCTAAGCACCGCGAGCTGACAACGAAGTACTCGGACGTTTTCGAAGCGGGTGTGGGTGCCGAGGCTGTCCTCGAAATTATCAGCCAACTTGATTTGAATAAACTAGCCAAGGCTCTCGAAAAGGAAGCTAAGGATACGACCGGCCAACGCCGCCGTAAGGCCCTGAAGCGCTTGAACCTGGTTGAAGGTTTCCGTAAGGCTGAACTCGATCCGACCTGGATGATTGTCACCAAGCTGCCGGTCATTCCGCCAGACCTGCGGCCGATGGTCCAGCTTGATGGTGGACGCTTTGCCGCTTCCGACCTCAACGACCTCTACCGCCGCGTCATCAACCGCAACAACCGTTTGAAAAAACTGATGAAGTTGAAGGCTCCGGAAGTCATCCAGCGCAACGAAAAGCGCATGCTCCAGGAGGCCGTCGACGCCTTGATCGACAACTCGGCCCGCCGCGGACGAGCGGTCTCCAGCGTCGGCAACAAACGCCGCCTGAAGTCGCTGTCTGACATGCTCAAGGGTAAGCAGGGACGCTTCCGCCAGAACCTCCTTGGTAAACGCGTCGACTACTCCGGACGTTCGGTGATTGTCGGCTCGGCCCGCATGAAGATTGACGAAGCCGGTATTCCGAAGAAGATGGCCCTCGAACTCTTCAAGCCGTTTGTGATTGGTCGACTCTTGGCTGGCGGATTCTCCCACAACGTGAAGTCAGCCTCGAAGATGATCGACCGGGCTCTCCAGGGCGGCAGCGAGCCGGCCGTCTGGGACATGCTTGAGACGGTTATTACCCGCCACTACATTCTCTTGAACCGCGCCCCAACCCTTCACCGCCTTGGTATCCAGGCCTTCAAACCGATTCTGATTGAAGGCAAGGCGATCAAGATTCACCCACTGGTTTGTGAGGCGTTCAACGCTGACTTCGATGGTGACCAGATGGCGGTTCACGTCCCGCTTTCAACCGTGGCCCAAGAAGAAGCTCGCCTCTTGATGAGCTCCAAGCACAACTTACTGAAGCCAGCCTCTGGTGAAGTCATTGTTGGTCCGCGCTACGAAATCGTCCTTGGTTGTTACTACCTGACTACCGAACGCGAAGGCCGCGAAGGTGAAGGTAAGATTTTTGCCAGCCGTAACGAAGCCATCATGGCCTACCAGAATAACGTCGTGCACTATCAGTCCAAGGTTAAAGTCCGCATGCCGAAGGCTGGTCTGATTGAGACGACCGTCGGCCGCGTGATCTTCAACAATCTGCTGCCGAAGGAAATGCCGTTCCGCAATGAAGCCATGGATAAGGGTGCGCTGCGCCGGCTACTCTCGGAAATTTATGAAGAGCACGGACGCGAAGTTACGGCCGAATTCGTCGACAAGCTGAAGGATCTCGGATTCCAGTACGCTACCGATTCCGGTATTACCATCTCAGCCGATGACC
The DNA here is from genome assembly GCA_009694835.1 of Patescibacteria group bacterium. Classification (GTDB taxonomy): domain Bacteria; phylum Patescibacteriota; class SICC01; order SICC01; family SICC01; genus SICC01. The sequence goes on along the minus strand of SICC01000016.1, from coordinate 3,207 downwards.
TAACCATTCCGGAAAAGAAGACGGCTATTCTCGAAAATGTTGGTAAAGAAGTCGAACGACTTGGCCAGCAGTACGAACAAGGTCTGATCTCTGATCAAGAACGCTACTCCAAGGTCGTCGGCGCCTGGGGAAGTGCTCGTGGTGAAATTGAAACCGCCATGCTTGAAGCTCAAGATCCGCACAACCCGGTGTACCAAACGGTTATCTCCGGCGCCCGTGGTGATACGTCCCAGATTAACCAGATGGCCGGAATGATCGGTCTGGTGGCCAATCCGTCTGGACGGATTATTGAACTACCGATTCGCTCGAACTACAAAGAAGGCCTGGGCTCGCTCGAGTACTTCATTTCTACTCACGGTGCCAGGAAGGGTCTGACTGACAAGGGTCTCCGAACCCCGGATGCTGGCTACCTGACCCGCCGCTTGGTCGATGTTTCGCAAGATACCGTGGTGACCGAAGCCGACTGTAAGAGTAAGGACTACCTGCTCTTTAAGGCGGAAGATCTCGGTGGTGAGAACAGCCAGGAATTTACTGATCACCTCTACGGCCGAATCCTCGGGGCCGAGGTCAAGAACAAGAATGGTACGGTCGTTCTGAAAAAGGGCGATCTGCTGGACAAAGCCAACATGGTCAAGTTGACTGGTGCCAAGCCGGCCGAAGTCGAAGTCCGTTCCGTCCTCGGTTGTCGCCAGAACTGGGGCATCTGCCAACACTGTTATGGTCTGGACCTTGGTCTCGGTGGTCTGGTGAAGATCGGTGAAGCGGTCGGCGTGATTGCCGCCCAATCTATCGGTGAGCCAGGCACCCAGCTGACCATGCGTACCTTCCACACCGGTGGGGTGACGGGTGAACAAGAAGACATTACCCAAGGTCTACCGCGCGTCGAGGAACTCTTCGAGGCCCGCCCGCCGAAGGGTGAAGCGGTCCTGTCGGAGATCGACGGTACGGTCGAGGTCACTGACCACCGCGACAAGAAAATTATCACCGTTAAAAAGGGAACCTCCGGCGAGAAGCAGGTTACGGTTCCGGAAGGCTACAAGTCCGCCGTTAAGAAGGGGATGGATATTGAGAAGGATGACGTCGTTGCGGGCAAGGTCGACGGTAAGCCGAAGGATGCCCTCAAGGCTCCCGAAGGCGGACACATCGCCTCTACCTCGAACGGCGTGATTGTGATCGAAACCTTCGATGGCGATAAGGCGGAATACTCCGTTCCTGACTTCACGCGATTCCGCGTCGAGTCTGGTGCGGAAGTGAAGAAGGGCGACCAGATTACGGAAGGTAACCTGAACCTCCACGAACTCCTCCGCATTTCCGGTAAGGAAGTTACCTGGAAGTATATTCTCAAGGAAATCCAGACTATCTACGCCGCCCAGGCGCAGTACATTAACGACAAGCACATTGAGATTGTGGTTCGCGAGATGCTCTCCCGGTTCCGCGTCACCGACTCGGGTGACACCAACCTGATTCCGTCCGAGATCAGTTCGGAAGCGGCCGTGGTTGAGGCTAATGCCAAGGCTAAGAAGGAAGGCAAGACCCAAGCCACCTTCGAACCGCTCGTTCTCGGAATCACTAAAGCCTCGTTAATGACTGACTCGTTCCTCTCGGCCGCCTCATTCCAAGAGACTACCCGCGTGCTGATTGACGCCGCTGTCACCGGCCAGACGGACGACCTCCGCGGCCTCAAAGAGAACGTCATTATTGGTAAGCTGATTCCGGCCGGAACCGGCTTGACTGACGACTACCTCTACTCCAAAGTCTCGAAGAAAGAAGCTGAAGAGTCCCCAGACGCCCCACGTCCGTACGAACCAACTCCACTGTCCACCGTTCCCGCCGAAGAACTGGTGGCTGTAGCCGCTGGCGCGGACGCTGACGACGACGGAGACGACGATACCGACATCGACGATGATGACGATGACACAGACGAAGTTGATACCGATGACGTCAAAGAAGAGAAGTAGTCGTTAATGTCACTCAAAGGTAACCGAATCCGTCATTCCCGCATTTCTCCTTGTCATTCCCGCGCAGGCGGGAATCGCTTTCGCACACCGAAGCTGACCCTCGGGCCAAGCCCGAGGATGACGTTTGTCTGTAAACTCGCTAAACTTACCTAACGTATGCCTACCATCAACCAACTCATCCGCAAAGGCCGGAAGACCTCGAAGAAGAAGTCCAAGTCTCCGGCGCTACAGCGTACGTTTAACGTCCTCAAAAACCGGCCGGTTATTTTGCCGAAGGGCGCACCGCAGAAACGCGGTGTAGCCACGAAAGTTTCAACTCAGACTCCAAAGAAGCCGAACTCAGCCCTTCGAAAAATCGCTCGTGTCCGCTTAACCAACAACATGGAAGTCACGGCCTACATTCCGGGTGAAGGACACAACCTTCAAGAACACTCTGTGCTGATGATTCGCGGTGGACGCGTAAAAGACCTTCCGGGTGTTCGCTACCACGTGGTTCGTGGCACGCTCGATACGGAAGGCGTTTCCGGACGCACCCAGAGTCGTTCCAAGTACGGTACGAAGAAGGGTGGCAGCGCCGCCGCAAAAGCCGCTCCGTCCGCCGACGCACCGGCTGAAGATAAACCGGCTGAGGAGAAGAAGGATGAATAACCACCCTCGTCATTCCCGCGCAGGCGGGAATCACATTAGTGAACTGCAACTGATCTCCGCCTTCGCGGAGATGACGGTTGGGGCTTCGGAGATGACGGTTGGGGCTTCGGAGATGACGGTTGGAGGCGTATATGCGTAAGTCACGCGCCGTCGTCCGCGAACCGAAGCCGGACATCAAGTACAACTCACAGCTGCTGAGCCGATTCATTGGCAAGCTGATGCTGGACGGCAAACGTTCGACCGCCGAGACGATCGTCTACACCGCGTTCGACCAGATCAAGGAAAAGACCAAGCAGGAACCGCTGGAAGTGTTCGAGACCGCCATCAAGAACATCTCGCCGGCTGTGGAAGTCCGTGCCCGTCGGGTCGGCGGTTCCACCTACCAGATCCCGATGGAAGTGAAGCCGCGCCGTAAGACCCAGCTGGCCATCCGCTGGATGGTCGAGACTTCACGTGGCAAACGGGGCGCGCCGATGAGCCAGCGCCTGGCCAACGAAATTATGGACGCCGCCAAGAATGAAGGTGCTGCCCACAAGAAGAAGGAAGACGTCCTCAAGATGGCCGAGGCCAACCGGGCCTTCGCCCACTACGCCCGGTACTA
>SICC01000015.1 GCA_009694835.1 Patescibacteria group bacterium | reverse complement strand
CACCGAATCGTAATCATGACGGATGCTGACGTCGACGGTGCGCATATCCGGACATTACTGCTGACGTTCTTCTTCCGATACATGGCTGACGTCATTAAGAACGGCTACCTCTACATTGCCGATCCGCCACTCTACAAAGTGTCGGTTGGTAAGCAGTCCGAGTATGTCCACACCGAAGCCGAACGTGACGAGGTTATCGCTCGGTTGACTAAGACCAAAGGTAAGGCTGCTAAAGAAGTCAGCGAGGAGCTAGCTGAAGAACAAGGCAAAGCCTCCACGTCCGCCACCAAGGAAGTGGCTGGTGCCAATATTCAGCGCTACAAAGGTCTAGGTGAGTTAAATCCAGAGCAGCTCTGGGAGACGACGATGGATCCGGTCAATCGAGTCTTGCACCAGGTAACGGTCACCGATGCTGCAAAGGCCGACGAGCTCTTCGACACCTTAATGGGTAATGACGTCGAACCGCGTAAGAAATTCATTCAGACCCACGCCAAATCGGTTTCTAACCTGGATATCTAGAGATGGAAGGGAAGGGCTGGTTCATCATCTATGGCGTCCTCGTACTCGTGGTGGTGTACCTCTTCATCACCCAGCAGTCCTTGAACGCTAACATTAAGCAGCTACAGGCTGACGTGACGCAGCTAAAGTCGGCCAACCAAGCTACACCGCAAGCAGAAACAACTGAATCAGCTTCACCTGATGCGACGCCATCACCGGATCTTGCGACGGCCAAGGGACGCGATGCTAAACGAAAGTCTGACGTTCTAGCATTGAACGCTGCCCTGGCTCAATATCACACCGAAAAGGGCAGTTACCCAAAAACCCTTCAAGAATTGGTTCCTGATTACCTGACGGAGCTCCCTAAAGACCCTGATAGCCCGAAGTACACATATCGTTACCAACGAGTAGGGAATGGCTACCGGCTTACCTGCTACATTGAAGAAAATGATTACCCGGATGATCGGAACAGCGACGGAAAGCAGGATCACATCTTCACTATTACTGAAAAAACTACCCGGTGAGTCTGACGTTTCCGACCGCGGTACTGCTGGCAGCGGGGGAGTCTTCGCGGTTTTGGCCACTCTCAACCCATGGCCATAAGTCGCTGCATCGTCTCTGTGGCAAAGCCATCATTGAACATACAGTTGAGTCGTTAGTCAGTGCTGGCGTTACTGACATTGTTATCGTGCAGTCTCCTAAAACCCAAGCCGCCCACCGCAGCATCGAGAATCAGTTAGGTGATGGTGCAGCCTACGGTGCCGCCATCCGGTACGTCACTCAACCAGAGCCGCTAGGACAGGGTGACGGATTACTGCGCGCCGCTCATCTGCTGGGTAGGGATTTCTTGGTCATTCAACCAGAAAATATTAATGCCGGCGAACTGGTGAATAACCTAATGAAGCACGATGGGAATGTCATCACTCTTCAGGAAAAAGACGAGACCTGGTTGTTCGGAGTCTGTGCGGTGGAAGGTGATACGGTAACTGGGATTGTTGAAAAACCAGAGCCTGGTACGGAACCTTCCAAGCTCTGCAATATGTGGGTGGCTAAATTAACCCCGGACTACCTCAAAGCACTGCAGTCCGTTCCAGCTGATCCGATTAGCAGTGTGACCGCGCTTGGCAAACTGGCGAACGCTGGAGAGTTGCAGTACGTCATCAGTGAACATCCGTTCTTTCCGCTTAAGTATCCGTGGCACCTCTTTGCCATGGCCGATCACCTCAAGCCTGAAGGAAAACCGTATATTGGTAAAAATGTTACCGTCGATCCCACCGCTACCATCTCGAACGATTCCGCCATTGAAAACGACGCTACTATTGGACCCAATACGGTCGTCACTCGATCAATCATTGGAGCTGGTTCAAAGATAGCCAGTTCGATTACGGACACTATTCTCGGAGCGGCCGTGGTGATTAAACCAGCCGCGACCATTCGCCACCAGCCGCTTGATGGGGGTCATGTAACCGTTGATGTGAAGGGCGATCAGATTGACACCGACCTAGCAGAATTAGGGATTGCGGTCGGTCATGGGAGTGTTATCGAGGGTGCGGTGACCGTCTCGGCTGGGGTATTGATTGGAGCCGAATCAATCATCAAAAAATCAGTCAACATAGATAAAAATATTCCCGATACAACGACTGTCAGCGATTGAGACCACTTCTAATAAATGAGACAATAGAGACGTAAAAGATGCTGCTCAGAGTCCTTCGAGCGGCAGATTCACTCATAAGCACATGGCAGATATCGGAAACGTAAAACCCCAACCAATCGAAGGCGAGCTGCAACGCTCGTACCTTGATTACGCCATGTCCGTTATCGTGGCTCGGGCTTTGCCTGATGTTCGGGATGGTCTTAAACCGGTTCACCGCCGTATTCTCTACACCATGGGCAGTCTCGGTTTGCGCTCGAACGCCAAGTTCCGGAAGTCCGCCACGGTGGTTGGTGAAGTCATGGGTAAGTATCACCCCCATGGCGACTCGGCGATTTATGACTCGATGGTTCGGCTCGCCCAAGACTTTGCGATGCGGTATCCGCTGGTTAACGGCCAGGGCAACTTTGGCTCGATGGACGGTGATGGTGCGGCGGCTATGCGTTATACCGAAGCCAAGATGGAGAAGATCGCCGATGAGATGCTGGCAGACATAGACAAGGAGACGGTCGATTGGCAGGACAACTACGATGGTTCCCACCAGGAACCGACCGTCCTTCCAGCCAAACTACCGAACTTACTCCTGAACGGGACCGTTGGTATCGCCGTCGGCATGGCCACCAATATCCCGCCACACAATCTCAGTGAAGTCGTCACCGCTGCCATCCATTTGCTCGACAATCCGGAAGCGACCGCGGCTGACTTGATGGAGCATATTCAAGGGCCGGACTTTCCAACTGGTGGGGTGATTTACGGCAAGAATCAGATGAAGCAGGCCTACACCACGGGACGAGGCCGAATTGATATTCGTGGCGTCTCCGAAATTGAGGAAAAAAAAGGCGGTGGTCACCGGATTATTATCACCGAGGTACCTTACCAGGTGAATAAGGCTACCATGATCGAAAAGATTGCCGATTTGGTCCGCACCAAGCGTGTTCAAGGCATTAACGATCTTCGCGATGAGTCGGATCGAAACGGTATCCGCGTCGTCGTCGAGCTTAAACGCGACGCCTATCCGAATAAGATTCTGAACCAGCTTTACTCGTTCACCGACCTGCAGAAGGCGTTTCACATGAACATGCTGGCGCTGACTCCGGAACTCGAACCGCGGGTGATGACCGTTAAAGACGTCCTTGAACACTACCTGGCTCACCGCCAAGAGGTGGTGCGTCGGCGCGCTGAGTACGACCTGAAGAAAGCCAAGGAACGGGCTCACATCCTCGAGGGCTTACTGATTGCCATCAACAAGATTGATGCCGTCATTAAGCTGATTAAAGCTTCCAAGAACCGCGACGTCGCTCGAGTGAACTTAATGAAGAAGTTCAAGCTAACTGAAATCCAGGCCAATGCCATCCTCGACATGCGGCTTTCACAGTTGGCCGCCCTAGAACGCCACAATATTGAATCTGAGTACAAAGAACTGAAGAAGCTGATTGGGGAGCTGGAAACACTGCTGGCTTCGAAAGCCAAGATTAAAGCCGTTGTCCGTAAAGAGCTCGACGAAATTAAGGATACGTATGGCGACGAGCGCCGGACTGAAGTGAAAACTCAAGCCCTTGGAAAGTTCGGTGATTTGGACCTGATTCCGAAAGAAGAAATCCTGATCACACTTTCCTCTGAAAACTACGTGAAGCGGATGCCGGTCAACACCTACAAAACGCAAGGTCGCGGCGGTAAGGGCGTCGTTGGGTCGAAGGGTACGGGTGGCGACGGAACCGAAGATATGGTGACGCACCTTGTCAGTACTGATACTCATTCGCCGGTACTGTTCTTCACTAACCAAGGTCGGGTCTTCTCAATCAAGGCGCACGAAATTCCGGCCGCCAGCCGTCAAGCCCGCGGTACCGCCATCGTGAACTTACTCCAGCTCGGACCGGAAGAATGGGTGACCTCACTGGTTCCGGTTCCGGACTTCAAGGAGAAAGGTTTCCTGTTCATGGCCACCAAGTCTGGTTTCGTGAAGAAGACTTCGCTCGAGGACTTCGAGAGCGTCCGCCAGAGTGGTCTGATTGCCATCAAGCTTGGTAAGGGCGATGAACTTAAGTGGGTTCGCGTCACCTCAGGTCAGGACGACGTGTTGATGGTGACTCGTGAGGGCAAGGCTATCCGATTCCCCGAGAAGGAAGTCCGTTCGATGGGTCGGGCGGCTCGCGGTGTAGCCGGTATGCGCATCGCCAAGGGTGATGAATTAGTTGGCATGGAAGTGGTCGAGAAGGGTGTCGATCTGCTGACCGTTTCTGAACAAGGGCTTGGCAAGCGGACGGCTATTACTGACTATCCAACCCACCACCGGCGTGGCAGCGGTGTGAAAACGGCCAACATCACCAAGAAAACCGGCCTACTCGTGACCGCTCGAGCCGTCTCATCAGACGCCAAGGAGTTACTCTTCTGTTCACGCGGCGGCCAAGTCATCCGGATTGGCATTGACGATGTGCCGAAACTATCGCGAGCGACTCAAGGCGTTCGCCTGATGCGGTTAGCCGACGGTGACGTATTGGCTACCGTGGCTACGGTTTAGGCGAATGCTCTATACACTATTAGCCAACCCAACCCTGATTATTGCCTTGCTTACCTGGCTAATTACGGAGTTGATTAAGCAAATTGTCGGCCGTACCGAGGGGCGAAAGTGGTTTGATCCAGGCGGGATGCCATCCGGCCATGCCGCAGTTATGGCCGCCGCCGCTATGACCATCGGTCTTACCGACGGGTTCCAGAGTGCTTTATTCGCCCTAAGCGTGGTGTTATGGGGAATCATCATCAGTGACGCCCATCGGGTTCGGTGGTCAGTCGGTGAGCAGGCAGTTCGACTCAATGAATTGGCCAAGCGAACTAAACTCAAACCACTTCCGGTCGTGCGTGGCCACCGCCCGAGTGAGTTAGCCGTTGGCAGCCTCTTAGGGGTTGCCCTGGCCCTGACGTTTTACTTCTGCTTCTACGCTTGAACCAGGCGGCGCAGTCACGCTACAATGGTTCTACGGTTAACCGCCGGAGGAATATCAGAGAATACTGAAAGACCTAGAAATGTAATTGAAACAGCCTGTAGCTGTTTTCCGCGCGGTTCAACGAGAACCGTTTTTTGTTCTTTGACAACAGGGAGAACGCCATACAGATTATGGAAATCTAGTTTTAACTAGAATCTCCAGTCGGCACTCTTTCGGAGTAGCCGGCGAACCCGACTCGCCTGTTCCGCCAGGAGCAGGATGAGTATTTCAGAGAGTTTGATCCTGGCTCAGGATTAACGTTGGCGGCGCGCCTAACACATGCAAGTCGAATGTATTTATTTACATGGCGGACGGCTGAGTACCACGTTGGTACCTGCCCCGAACTTGGGGATAGTCTCTAGAAATGGAGTTTAATACCCAATAGTTCTCTTCGGAGTAAAGATTTTTCGGTTCGGGAGGGGCCTGCGTCTGATTAGCTAGTTGGTGAGGTAATAGCTCACCAAGGCAATGATCAGTAGGTGGTCTGAGAGGATGATCACCCAGACTGGGACTGAGACACGGCCCAGACTCCTACGGGAGGCAGCAGTGAGGAATCTTGCACAATGGGGGAAACCCTGATGCAGCGACGCCGCGTGGAGGAAGACGGCCTTCGGGTTGTAAACTCCTTTTAGGTGGGACGAACATTGACGGTACCACCTGAATAAGGACTGGCTAACCATGTGCCAGCAGCCGCGGTAATACATGGAGTCCAAACGTTATCCGGATTTACTGGGCGTAAAGCGTTCGTAGGCGTCCAACCAAGTCTTTAGTGAAATCTCCGGGCTTAACTCGGAAACTGTTAAGGAAACTGGTTGGATTGAGTACAGCAGAGGTAGATGGAATTCCTAGTGTAGAGGTAAAATTCGTTGATATTAGGAAGAACACCAGTGGCGAAGGCGATCTACTGGGCTGTAACTGACGCTGAGGAACGAAAGTGTGGGTAGCGAACGGGATTAGATACCCCGGTAGTCCACACCGTAAACGATGAGTACTAGGCATTCGAGGAATAGACCCCTTGGGTGTCGAAGCTAACGCGTTAAGTACTCCGCCTGGGGAGTACGGTCGCAAGACTAAAACTCAAAGGAATTGACGGGGGGCCGCACAAGCGGTGGAGCGTGTGGTTTAATTCGACGATAAGCGAAGAACCTTACCAGGGCTTGACATCCCGGTCATATTGGCTAGAAACAGCCAAGTCGGTTAGGCCGGACCGGTGACAGGTGCTGCATGGTCGTCGTCAGCTCGTGTCGTGAGATGTTGGGTTAAGTCCCGCAACGAGCGCAACCCTCATCGTATGTTGTATTTTTCATACGAGACTGCCTGGGTTAACCAGGAGGAAGGCGGGGATGACGTCAGATCAGCATGGCCCTTATGCCCTGGGCGACACACGCGCTACAATGGCCGGCACAATGGGACGCGAAGCCGCGAGGTGGAGCTAATCCCATCAAAGCCGGTCTCAGTTCGGATTGGAGGCTGCAACTCGCCTCCATGAAGTCGGAATCGCTAGTAATCGCGGGTCAGCCATACCGCGGTGAATACGTTCTCGGCCCTTGTACACACCGCCCGTCACACCACGAAAGTCGGGAATGCCTGAAGCGCCCTTAGCTAACCTTTTGGAAGCGGGGCACCACGGCAGATTCGATGATTGGGGTGAAGTCGTAACAAGGTATCCGTATCGGAAGGTGCGGATGGATCACCTCCTTTCTAGGGAAGCAATACAGCTCACAGGTCATAGCTCATAGCTCACAGGATTTTCTGTGAGCAGTGAGCAGGAAGCCGTGAGCTGGCAATCCTAGGTCTATCGCCAACTTCGGTTGGCCGAAAAATCCTCGAGTAAGGACGAGGTACTGTATGGGACGTTCTCCTTGTTGTTAGGGAATGAACTGGCTCATCGCTCATTGCTCACAGTTTTTTGATACCTTGAGTTCCTGTAAGCTGTGAGCTGTTAGCAATGAGCTGACTCTCGGGCGATTAGCTCAGTTGGTTAGAGCGCAGCACTGATAATGCTGAGGCCCCAGGTTCAAATCCTGGATCGCCCACTACGTTTTTCTACATTTTTGAGGCAAGCCTCAAAAATGCACATACTATTGAGCTGGCGTCGGTTCGGAAATGAATTCCGAACCTTAGTCCGTATGAAAACCGCGATCTTTGCGGTGGCTGACTAAATGTAACCCGAGCAGTGTGGACAAGATGGGGAACTAGGCATGAATTCGGAGCAGTCTGTCCCCAGAAAATTCTATTGACGGCGATGGGTCGCCAGCGTATTGTCTTCATTACCGCGCTAGAACACACCTCTCTCCTGTTTTAGCCAGTAACTTTACATCGCTCTTGTAGGCTCGCCGGTCCCATTCGGATTGGATGTGAGCGGCGAGTACTACAAAGCACAACTTCAATCCTGGTAACAAAGCGATGAAGGACAGAACGGCTTGCCGAACTGTGATAATCGCTCTCCGAAGCCGCAAGGCAGAAGAGCTTAAAGGCTAGAGGAAAACTCTGGTTTACCAAAAACAATCTCGAGGCGTTTCGGCGAATCGAGGTGCGACGGACTTGTCCGTCTGATATTGGTAAGTAGGACTGGGATGTGGGGACTCCATGTTTGGCCAACCGGACGAAAGTCTGGGCGACTGAATAGGGAACCTCCCTGCGCCATTACCCAACCACTCCGTAAGGAGGGGTGCCAATCCATTACCTGTTAAAAGGTACAAGGAAAGGCGTTAATACGGTGTCGAATACGTTCGACTAGGCCGTGGCAATGTGCGAGGCGATAACGCGAAAGCGGAGTTGCTTAAGCATGTGTCGAGGTGAATGGCTGATCGCCCCGGTAAACATTCGTGATTGTTTCGCAAGAGACTTTCAAGGATGCGGGTAGCAAAATTTCGGGAACGGGCACTCGAGAGACAAGGGTAACGTCTATGTAATGTGTGGGTAAAACTGCAGATCGCACGGCAACACCCCAACTCTCGAGTCGCCCAACCCGATACCCCCCCCAAGAGGTCCAACCCCAAGCACTTTCATGCTTGCAACCGGACCTCTTTTTTTATCTCTCAATTTCTCCGCTACACTGAAACTAAACCAACATGAAAATACTTGTCTTCCTCATTCTGCTCGGTTTCGGAATTCTGTTCATCGCCAAGACGGACGGGGTGGTTGGTATGACCGGCCGGATTGGTTGGGCTGAGCGTCATCTTGGTGGGGCTGGCACCTATACCTTCTACAAGCTGCTTGGACTAGCGTGTTTGATTATCGGCTTCATGCTGATTACTGGCATCTTTGACCGAATGTTTGGTGGTGCCTTAGGGTTCCTATTTGGCGGTATCCGTCAGTCGCCGTAGTTTGGCTATACTAAGTGAGACTCAAGTGATAATTTGGTTTATCTTGGGGCATTAGCTCAGTTGGTAGAGCGCCTGCTTTGCAAGCAGGAGGTCGTCGGTTCGAACCCGACATGCTCCACAGGAGGAAAGTGATGAAAACAATTTTAGTCGATGCTGTGCACGCGTTCGTAATCAAGACGGATGAAGGTTTTGCGATTTTCAAAGACATGCATGATCTTCTTGAGTCATTCCCTAATCGGAAAATTCTTCTGACTGGGGCCAACGACGAAGAAGTAAAGAAGTTCGGATTAGATTCAATGCCGTACGAGGTTTTTACTCAAAAACACGACCCAGAAAAGACCGATCCGAAATACTTCAAGATTATGCTAGAGAAGTTCGGACTAACTCCCGATCAAGTCGTCTATTTTGAGCACGCTTCTGAGGCCGTCAAAAGCGCTGAGTCTGTCGGAATTAGTACCTACTTTTACGACTCTGAAAAGAAGGACCTTGATGCGCTGAAAGCCTTCCTGACGAGTAATCTCGAGGCCTAGTTTCGAGAACTGAAATGCTTTCGTCGAAGCAACTTGCAGATTTCAAGGAAACCGTCTGGGAACACTATCGCCAGCATGGCCGGTTATTTCCGTGGCGAGACCCGTCAGATTCATACCACGTCCTCGTTTCTGAGGTAATGCTGCAGCAAACCCAGGCCGATCGGGTCGTTCCATACTACGAACGATTCATTGGGCGATTTCCGGATGTGCGTTCGCTGAGCCGGGCGCGGCTGGCAACTGTACTGAAGCTCTGGCAAGGGCTCGGCTACAATCGACGCGCCAAGATGTTGCACGATATGGCCAAGATCGTGGTACGTGACTATGGCGGGAAGTTGCCCGAAACCGAAGCAGAACTGGTGAGATTACCCGGCGTCGGTCCGTATACAGCCGCCGCCCTGGCAGCGTTTGCGAGTAACCAGCCGGCAATCGTTATCGAAACGAACATCCGGAGCGTCTTCATCTACCATTTCTTTGGTGACCAGGAAGGCGTGACCGATGCGGAAATCCTTCCACTGATCGGATCGACCGTCGACCAGGAAAATCCTCGCGAGTGGTATCAGGCGTTAATGGACTATGGGGCGTGGTTAAAGCGACAAGGGGTTAATCCGTCCAGGCGAAGTGCCCATTACACCCGCCAGGCGCCCCTTAAAGGATCAAATCGGGAGGTTCGAGGAGCGATTATCCGTGAGTTAACTCGGGAAAAGGTGGGGAAATCTGAACTGATTCAGCGGACTGGTATGGCTCCAACAAGAGTACGTAAAGCTCTCAAAAATCTTATAACCGAGGGATTAGTAAGCGAGCAGGAAGGGAGAATACAGCTGACCTAGCCATTAATTCAAAAAAGGCCTATACTGTAAGTAAATTAGGCCTGTGGAAAACAAATGCCAGCTGAAAATCTAACACCAGAATTCTACGATATGGACACAATGGAGCTCGTGCCTTCTTCTGATAATGGAAGAGTGCTTGAAGCCTGGGAACAGCAGCTACACGTACAGGAAATGGCTAATAACTACCACGTCGTTGATTTCTCAGACGCGGAGATTAGTTCGCGCGAGGATCTAGTGGAATTTTTTGACAGCCTTCCGGTTGAATCGATTGTCTGCTTTGAAGAATCGCCTGCAGAGGGTCGACTGTGGTCGATTAAGGAGGCTCGAGTTATGGCGTCAGCTGCACTGGATGGTAACGATGGGGCTATGGATTGGCTTCCACAGGACAATGGGATGAAAGAGACCGTTGAACATATTCAGGAAGAATGCACAGATGGATCCCGTCACAACCTACGCCGTTTAATGACGGCACTTTCTTCAAGCCTGTACCATTGACCACGCCTCTCCAGGCACCCTATACTAGACAGGCACGTCAATCGTGGCGTCAATTTCATGCGCATGACGAACAATACTGAGCGCACCACCCCGAAACTTTACAATCCGGATTTTTCCGGCAGTGTCGCCACACTGCCGGTTGAGGGCTATTCGCGTGGGGTGTGAAAACATGCCAACCGTGAATAGTTCGGCACGATACGTTCTTCACCCCTCAGAGGGTGAAGACAATTTTATAAGAACATGCGACTTAAAGTATTCGGTGGATGCCTGGGTGTGTCAGGCCGAAGAAGGACGTGTCAGACTGCGATAAGCCCCGGGGAGCTGTCTGAAAGCTGTGATCCGAGGATGTCCGAATGGGGAAACCCACTTGGTGTCATAACCAAGTACCTCCTAGAGTAATCTGGGTAGGAGGGAACCGCCTGAACTGAAATATCTTAGTAAGGCGAGGAAACGAAATCAGATGAGAGTCCCTGAGTAGCGACGAGCGAAACGGGATCAGCCTAAACTGTCTTTATTCCAATACCCATACCAGGGTGGAACAGGCAGGGTTGCACGGTAAAACTGACTTCGCGAGCGGCCTGTTGCGAGTATAGTACGCAGCAGGTTGTTCACGAACGACTTCAGTTGGTATCAAGAAGAAAGAGTAAGAAATCCGAACACATAATGGAAGGATCTGGAACGGTCCGCCACAGAGGGTGAAAGCCCCGTACGTAAAATGTTTTGGACTCTTTAGTTTTATTCGTAAGTAGTACGAGACACGAGGAATCTTGTATGAAGCTGGGTCGACCACGATCCAAGGCTAATTACCTGCCACACCGATAGTGAACTAGTACCGTGAGGGAAAGGTGAAAAGTCCCCCTGTGAGGGGAGTGAAATAGTACCTGAAACCGAATACTAACAAAGAGTGGGAGCCAGATTTATCTGGTGACCGCGTGCTTTTTGCAGAACGAGCCAACGAGTTAGTCGTGACTGGCAAGGTTAAGGTTGAAGAAACCGGAGCCGCAGTGAAAGCGAGGGTTAACCCCCGTTCGTCAGTCGCGCTAGACCCGAAACTAAGTGAGCTATCCATGGTCAGGTTGAAGCGCCGGTAACACGGCGTGGAGGACCGAACCAGTGTGCGTTGCAAAGCGCTTGGATGAACTGTGGATAGAGGTGAAATGCTAATCGAACTTAGAGATAGCTGGTTCTCCGCGAAATATATTTAGGTATAGCCTCCAGTGTTGACCGTCGAGGGTAGAGCACTGATAGGGTTTGGGCCCATTCGGGTACCGCGCCCTGTCAAACTCCGAATTTCGACGGGTAGAGCTGGGGAGTCAGACTGTGGGGGCTAAGCTCCATGGTCGAAAGGGAAACAGCCCAGACCGCCAGTTAAGGTCCCAAAATCACACTTCAGTGGGAAAGGATGTGGTGTTGCTGAGACAGTCAGGATGTTGGCTTAGAAGCAGCCATTCATTTAAAGAGTGCGTAACAGCTCACTGAGTTAGCGATACTGCGCCGAAAATGTAACGGGGCTAAAGTGTGTACCGAAACTGCGGGCTCCTTCGGGAGCGGTAGCGGAGCGTTCCCTATTGGTTGAAGTCGAGCGGTGACGCGAGATGGACGATAGGGAAGTGCGAATGTTGGCATGAGTAGCATGAAAGCGAGTGAAAACCTCGCTCACCGTAAGGCAAAGGTTTCCAGGGCCACGTTGATCGGCCCTGGGTTAGTCGGGCCTAAGGCGAGACCAGAAGGTGTAGCCGATGGACAGCAGGTTGATATTCCTGCACCGGTGTTGAGACGTTTGAACGTGCGAAGTGACGTGGAATGGTAGCGCGAGCGGGACAATGGTTTGTCCGTTCGTGGCAGTTAGCCAGGAGAGGTAGGTAAATCCGCCTTTTCGTTAACGTGAGCTGAGCGAAGAGGAAACTCCTTCGGGAGTAAGCCAATTTGCGTGAGCCAGTCCAACCGGAAAACCTTCGTACGAAGCCTCAACGCCGCCCGTACCGCAAACCGACACAGGTTGCCGGGTCGAGTAGACCAAGGTGATCGAGAGAACCCTCCCAAAGGAACTCGGCAATACAGCAGCCGTAACTTCGGGATAAGGCTTGGTAGTTGGGCTTCGGCCTGACTACCCGCAGCGAAAGCGTCCAGGCGACTGTTTACCAAAAACACAGGTCTCTGCTAACTCGGAAGAGGATGTATAGGGGCTGACTCCTGCCCAATGCCAGAAGGTTAACGATGTCCGTTTACGCGGGTGTCCGAAGCCCTGGTGAATGGCGGCGGTAACTATAACCGTCCTAAGGTAGCGAAATTCCTTGTCGGGTAAGTTCCGACCCGCACGAATGGAGTAACGATCTGGACACTGTCTCTGGGAGGGCCTCGGCGAAATTGCAGTATCGGTAAAGATGCCGATTACCCGCAGCAAGACGGAAAGACCCCGTGGAGCTTTACTACAGCTTGGCATTGTATTCGCGCTGTGCGTGTGCAGGATAGGTGGGAGACGTTGAAGCGTTAGCGCTAGCTAACGTGGAGTCATCCTTGAGATACCACCCTCGCGCAATGCGTATACTCACCGGCAGGTTATAACACCTGTTCGGGACAGTGTCTGGTGGGTAGTTTAACTGGGGCGGTTGCCTCCTAAATGGTAACGGAGGCGTTCAAAGGTTGGCTTAGTCCGGATGGAAATCGGACTGAACGTGCAAACGCATAAGCCAGCTTGACTGCAAGACTTACGAGTCAAGCAGGGTCGAAAGACGGAGTTAGTGATCCGACGATTCAGTGTGGATTGGTCGTCGCTCATCGGATAAAAGTTACCCCGGGGATAACAGGCTTATTGCTTCCAAGAGTTCACATCGACGAAGCAGTTTGGCACCTCGATGTCGGCTCGTCGCATCCTGGGGGAGGAGCATCTCCCAAGGGTTTGGCTGTTCGCCAATTAAAGCGGTACGCGAGCTGGGTTCAGAACGTCGTGAGACAGTTCGGTCCCTATCTGCTGTGGGCGTTTGGAAACTTGAGAAGGGTCATTCCTAGTACGAGAGGACCGGAATGAACGAACCTCTGGTGTACCGGTTGTGCTACCAAGTGCAGCGCCGGGTAGCTATGTTCGGCCAGGATAACCGCTGAAAGCATCTAAGCGGGAAGCCTACTTCAAGATGAGGTTTCCATGGACCTTCGGGTCCGTGAGGTCGCAGGGAGACTACCTGCTTGATAGGCGTCAGGTGTACAGCGTGTGAGCGCTTTAGCCGAGACGTACTAATGACCAACCGTATGCTCTTATTTTCGTGCTAACCTCGACCGGTGGTTTGGCGTCATTGTCCGTGAGGCAGTGACGTCTCTTAGGTGAGTTGAGAATCAATGACTCCGGGCCGAGGTTTTCATGCAAACCTCAATTCGGAACTTTGTTGCGAATTGATTTAGTTAAGTAACGTCTGTCATTTCGAAGCCTTGGCTTCGAAATGTAATCCAATTGTGCATAGAATGCTGGTGGCTGTAGCGCAGGGGCCACACCCGTTCCCATACCGAACACGGTCGTTAAGCCCTGCCGCGCCGATGGTACTTGGTCCGCAAGGTCCCGGGAGAGTAGGTCGTCGCCGGCATTCTGCACACAATACTTGATAACATTTCTGAACCAAGGTTCAGAAATGCCAACACTTTGTAGCTAGAATCGGTTCGGAAATGAATTCCGAACCTTAGTCCGTATGAAAACCCCAGCGTCGAAAAATGCCAACGCTTTATATGTAAAATCGGTTCGGAAATGAATTCCGAGCCTCAGTTTCTATGAAACTACTAACCCGTTTACTTACAAGCGGGTTCTTTGTGCTGGAAAGTTAGACCTGTTGATTCTTGTAGTAGCGGATACCGAAGTAGGCTAGTCCGCCAATCCCACCAAAGATGAGCAGGGCGAGTAGGAGTTGCTGCCAAACCGGTATTTGACTGGCACTGCCAGCGACATCGGCTCCGGCCGATGGCGAAGGGCTGATGCCCGGCAAAATACCTGAACTACCGGTGTCGCCGCTTCCAGAGCCGCTGAGCGAACTCCCACTCTGACTGCCAGAACTTGAACCGTCACCGCTTCCACTTCCACTGTCGCTGGTACCGGAATCCTCGGTGGTACTGACCGGATTGTCTTCGTCTTCGGCGAGGACGGTATCGTCGTTATTTTCTGGATTGTCAGTTGGCGTAGCCTCATCAGCATTGGAGTCATCAGTAGTTTCCTTATCTGGTTCGCTTGGTTGGACAATAACGGTTGTTGGATTGGTCGTATCAGCGGCATCGTCTGAAGTGTCCGTATCTGGTACGGCTGGCACGGCGATAGGGTTTTGAGCTGGGTTGGGTTGGGTGGCCGGTTGTTCGGGTTGGGCGGTTGGAGAACTTTCTTCCGGCTTGTCTGTACTTTCATCTTCTTCAGTTTCTTCGTCGCCAGAATCATCCGGTTGCTGGGCGACCTTATTGGTCACCGTGAATGAGTAGCCGCCGGCTTGAGCTACTTGGTTTCCACTAACCAGCATGGTGGTAGTTATCTGGTGCTGACCTTGGCTTTCGGCTGGATGAGTAGCGTTCTTAAACTTGTAGGTAATTTTCTTTTTGCCATCACTCGGCTTACTAAATTTCTTCGTGCGCGTAATGACGGTTCGATTGTCGATTTTGACCCGGACGGTAAAGGAGTCACGACCCTTTTTAGGTTTGGCCGTCACCGTAATCGGGAATTTTGGATTTACTTTAACGTTCGGCTTGGGCTTCTCAATGTAGACAAAGTCCTTACCGTTTGATGGTTCGGCCGCCAGAATACTGACCGAAGCGACAATACCAATCGCCAAGATCACGGCTACGCCAACCCGAAGTCGGTGCTGGTTCAACCAGTGCAGGGCAGTACCAAGGGAGTGCTTCATTCGAACTCCTTAGCTATTCTGCCGATGTCGGTAATAACGGAAACCATAGTAGGCGCCGGAAAGCACCAGGATTGAAATCAGCGCGATAAGTGCCGCCTGCCCGGTCTCCGGAAGGCTACCACCCTTGATTCCGCCAGCATCAGCCACGGATCCGTTACCAGTAGCAGTTCCGTCACCGGTGCCAGTCGTGGTGTTAGCCGGCGCAGCCGTTGGCTGAGCTGTTGCGGCCGGAGTGCTGGATGGTGTTACGGTCGGGGAGGCACTCGGTGTCGGAGTCGGACTGGCCAGCGCCTTCTTGAGGACGAACTTCACCTTCTGCTGTTTCTTGGATTTTACGGTGACTTTCTGGCTAGCCTTGCCCTTGGCGATCTGGAAGCCCTTCGGCGGTTTGACGGTGACGGTGTGCTTACCAGGAGCGCAACCTGGGAAAGTGGCGATGCCTGCCTTGTTCTTAGCGCCCCCAGCCGTTCGTTTCAGGCTGGCTTTGCACTTTGGCTTGACGGTGACTCGAACCTTTGGCATCTTGGCGGTCTTCTGGCTGTCTACTTGCTGAAGAACGGTGACTTGGATGCTGCCGGGGACGGCTTTCTTAGCCGAACTGTTTCCGCTACCTCCAC
>SICC01000014.1 GCA_009694835.1 Patescibacteria group bacterium | reverse complement strand
ATCAAAAAAGTCGTCCGCGACCGTTAGTTCTTTCGAGCTTCAGAGCTTGCGATTAGCTCTAGAAGCTGATTGATTTCGGATGCCGAAGCCTTAGGAGTGACTCCCATTTCTCGTTCAAGTTCATTATTTTGGACGTCTTCTTTCAGCTGGTGAATCAGTTCTTCATTCGTGAGATTTCTGTCGAGGGGAACTGACATCCCGGCTTGTTCGGATGTAACAACTTTTCGTTCAACTGCCCCGTGGTTCGCGGAAGTAAAATATGTCGTCTCATACTTATCATCGTCTTCAACGACAACCTGGAATTCTTCATCAGGGCTTAGGGGAAGACGCCTAACGATAACCTGTTGTTTCTTTGCCCCTCGTGGAAGCAGGTAAATTTCACCAGCGACTGTCTGCTTGTACCTGTCAACAGTGTCTTTAACTACCTCTCGGAACTCGTTATAGGCAGATTCGCGCTCGGCTGGGGAATCGATTTCTGCGGGGTCATGCTTCGGGGTTTCGGAGTTCATTTCAAAAAGCCTTTAAATAATTAAGGAATAATACCACAGTTTAGGTATATTTTCAAGTTATATACATGCCGAGACTGTATTATGAGCGACATTGTTTTTACGCCTGACTTACGTGTAAACTAGGGCAAGTGACACATTCTAGCGCTAGCCTCTAGCAGCTAGCGCCTAGATTAGCTTTGTGTCCCAACTAATTAGGTTTATTAATGTCACGATCCCTCAAAAAAGGACCGTATGTGGATGAAAAACTGCTCATGAAAGTGCAGAAGCTTTCGGTTAACGATAAAGCAGTCGTCAAAACCTGGGCGCGCGCCTCAACCATCTCCCCGGAATTCGTCGGTAAAACCATCGCTGTTCACAACGGCAAAGAGCATGTACCGGTTCACGTGACGGAAAATATGGTCGGTCATAAGCTTGGAGAATTCTCACCGTCGAGGAAGTTCAAGGCCCACGGTGGACGCGGTGCCAAGGAAGAAAGCACACCGTCCGCACCGCGACCAGGCGCGCCAGCCGCCGGTGCTCCGCCAGCTGATGGTGATGCCAAGCCGAGCGGTGACGACGCCAAACCAGCCGAAGGGAAGAAAGACTGATGCAGGTGACGGCCACCGCCAAGTTTGTCCGCAATTCGCCGCGCAAGGCGCGGTTGCTGTTGCCGACCATTAACGGGTTGCCGGCCGAAGAAGCCTTGCTGCAACTCCAGCATCGTCCGCACGCTTCAGCCAAGCCAATCGCCAAGTTGATTAGCTCGGCCGTGGCAAATGCCGAACACAATCACTCGCTCGATAAGCGTGACCTCGTCGTTGAGAGTGTGACGGTCGACCAGGGTCCGACGTTCAAACGCTACAAGCCGGTCTCCCGCGGTCGTTCTCAGAATATCCGCCGCAAGACAGTTCATCTGAAGGTGGTACTGCGGGGCGTTGAGAGTCCTGACGACAAGAAGACTACGAGAACGAAAAAGGCTACCAAGAAGGTCACTGACACTGCTAAGAAAATCATCAAAAAGCAGGCTGAGGAAGATTCCGCTCCGGAAGTACCGAAGACGACCTCCAAGGCTACTGACGTGAAGACGGCCAAGCATGAACCGCAAACGCCGAACCGAGCCGAGGTTAAGCAGGTGGTTGGCCGTAAGACTGGCCGCCAGACCGGCCGAGGAAAGCAAGGCTCATGATTTCTTTCTTTTCACCGAATGAAAGAGGTGCGCAGGCGAAGCCGAGCACGCTTTTATTCGGCAAGGAAGCACGTCTCCGACAATTACAGCAGTTTGCGAAGCGAACTGCACAAATGAAAGGAGCGTGCTGACGTGGGTCATAAAGTAAATCCAAAGAGTTTCCGACTCGGAACCAGTGCGGACTGGAATGTTCGTTGGTTCGGTCGAAGCGACTACGCTAAGCTGCTCAAGGAAGACGTTCAGATTCGTGACTACCTGGCTGAAAAGCTGGCCCGGGCTGGCTTGGATTCAGTTCACCTTGAACGTTCGAAGAATCAGATTACCCTGACGCTAAATGCCGCTCGCCCAGGTGTGATTATCGGTCGCGGCGGAGCGGGCATCGAAGCTATCCGCAAAGATTTGGATAAGATCACGGCTCACGGCACCAAGCTCCAGGTCAACATCGAAGAAGTTCACCAACCAGATTTGGCCGCTCGAGTAGTAGCGGAAACTATTGCGACCCAACTCGAGAAGCGAATCGCCTTCCGACGCGCCATGCGTCAGGGAATTGACCGCGTAATGAAGGCTGGCGCTGAAGGCGTCAAGATGAGCGTTTCTGGACGACTCGGCGGTGCCGACATGGCTCGCACTCAGCTGCAACACGATGGTAAAGTTCCGCTGCACACGATCCGCGCTAACATCGACTACGGCTACGTCCTGGCTAAGACGACCTACGGTACCATTGGGGTGAAGGTCTGGATCTATAAGGGTGAAGTCGGAGCCTACGCCGAACGCAAGGACGACCAAAAGGATTACGGATTCGCGCCGCCACCACTGCAGCCGAAGGGCCAGGCTAACCGAGGAGGCACCAGTGCTCCAGCCGCGAAAAGTTAAGCATCGAAAGGCCCAGCGGGGCACCATGAAAGGCCAATCGAATGTTGGTAATACCCTGGCGTTTGGAAAGTTCGGCCTGAAAGCTCTGGGTCGCAGTTGGATTACAGCGCAGCAGATTGAGTCCGCGCGGCGCGCTATGACCCGTCACGTCAAACGTGGTGGTAAGATTTGGATTCGTGTCTTCCCGGATAAGCCGGTCACCAAGACCGCCTCCGAGACGCCAATGGGCAAGGGAAAAGGCAACCCAGAGTTCTACGTGTCCGTCGTGAAGCCAGGACGAATCCTGTTCGAAATGGACGGCATCGAGCCAGAAGTGGCTCATGAAGCTATGACCCTGGCCGCTCACAAGTTACCAATCAAGACCCGAATTATTTCACGCGAGGGTGAGGAGTAAAATGGCCGTCGAACGAAAAGTCGACTCCAAGAGCGCCATCACCTCTAGTGATACGCCGAAGAAGGCTCCAGCCAAGACAGCTAAGCCGGCTAAGGCTACTGGTCCGATGACACCCGATCGGATTCGCGCAGAACTCGAGGAAGCTCGCCGAAAACACGCTATGGAGAAATTAGAATCACCAAACATTATTAAGAAGTTACGCAAGGATTTAGCCCGAGCGTTGACGGCCGAGCGCGCCAAAGCGCAACCGAAGGAGACGGTATGAGCCGTCGCTTTACCGGTACCGTTGTCTCCGACAAGCCAGACCAGACCGTGGTCGTGGCGATTGAACGTAGTGTTAATCACCCGATTTACCGTAAAGCTCGCACCGTCACCAAAAAACTCTACGCGCATGATCCGGAGAACAAGTCGAAGGCTGGTGACGTGGTAACGGTCGAAGAAATTCCGCCGAAGTCTGCACTCAAGCGTTGGCAGGTCGTTGAGGCCGACGTTGATACGTCTGCAGTCAAAGCCGTCACCGAAAAGACCCTCCCGGCCAAGGCTAAGAAGGAAGTTGAGAATGAGGCTAAGGAAGAAGCTACTCCAACTGCCGAGAAGCCGGCTGCGGATGAGAAAACTGAGGACGTTGAAAAGCGAACCGAAGGTTCAACGTCATGATTCAACCAGAGACACGATTGGGTGTGGCCGACAACACCGGTGCCAAGGAAATCCTCTGCATCAAGGTGCTTGGCGGCAGCCGTCGGCGCTACGCCCGTATCGGTGACGTGATTGTGGCCTCTGTGAAAATCGCGACGCCGCAAGGCATGGTTAAGAAGAAGGACGTGGTCAAAGCGGTCATTGTTCGACAACGCAAGGAGCTTTCCCGTAAGGACGGATCGGCCATCCGTTTTGACGAGAACGCGGCCGTGTTGATTAATGATGACAAACAGCCGCGTGGCACTCGGATCTTTGGTCCGGTCGCTCGCGAACTGCGCGATCATAAATTTACTCGAATCGTTTCCTTAGCGCCGGAGGTTCTCTAATGTTAAAACTCCGCAAAGGTATGAAGGTCAAAGTCATCGCTGGCAAGGATCGCGGTAAGGAAGGCGTCATTGAGAATGTCCTGGTCGATCGTAACCGCGTCGTCATTGAAGGTATCAACATTGTTAAGAAATCCATCAAGGCCACGGCCCAGACTAAACAGGCTGGCTTAGTTGAGATGGCGGCGCCGATTCACGCTTCGAACGTGATGGCGATTGATCCAAAGGGCGGCAAGCGAACCCGAGTTGGTTTCAAATCGACTGGCGATGGTAAGAAAGTCCGAATTGCCAAGAAGTCCGGCAGTGAAATTACGGCAGGTGCCACATGAGTAACGCCTTGAAAGAACAGTACGCCAAAGTGGTAACCGAGCTGCGCTCCGGTGAGAAGAAACTGAACGTCTACGAGATTCCACGTATCGACAAGATTACGGTCAACGTTGGTATCGGCAGTAAGAAGGACGAAAAGACCTACAAGGAAACGGTCGTGAAGAATCTGACGGAGATTACTGGTCAACGGCCAATTATCACCAAGGCTCGAACCTCAATCGCTGGATTCAAGATTCGTGAAGGTGATGACGTTGGAGTGAAAGTAACGCTGCGCGGTAAGCGAGCTGATGACTTCTTTTATCGTCTGGTCCACATTATCCTGCCACGCGTTCGTGACTTCCGCGGGTTACCTAAGGAGGGATTCGATGGTCATGGCAACTACACTATCGGCCTGACAGAGCACACTGTCTTCCCGGAAATATCGGATGATGATGTTGGCCAGACGCATCCGCTAGAAGTAACGATTGTGACCACAGGCAATTCCGACGAGGCCTCAACTGCAGTCTTTACCAAGCTCGGATTTCCGTTCCAAGGCCGTTCGACTGACAATGAATCTAAGGAGAAGCATGGCTCGTAAAGCCCTCGTTATCAAAGCCGAACGTCCGCCGAAGTATTCATCGCGGACTATCCGCCGTTGCAGTCGTTGTGGCCGTGTTCGTGGCTACATGCGAGACTTTGATCTCTGCCGAATTTGTTTCCGCGAAATGGCCAGCAATGGCGACGTACCCGGCGTAAAGAAAGCGAGTTGGTAATGAGTATGACCGATCCGATCGCTGACATGCTGACCCGCATCCGAAACGCTGCGGCCGTTAATAAAACGACAGTTGAAGTTCCGTATTCCAAAGTGAAAGAGTCGGTCGCTAAGGTGTTAGTGGATGAGGGCTACGTGGCCAAGGCTACAAAAAAAGATCACCATCTTACCCTCGAGCTGGCGCAGGACGGCAATAAGATAAAGCTGAACGGAATTGACCGAAGCTCCAAGCCAGGCCGCCGCTGGTACCTGGGGGCTGACGAACTGCCGAAAGTCCGTGAAGGCATCGGTATCGCCATTGTCTCGACCTCACGCGGCGTGATGACTGCTAAGGAAGCGCGTAAGAAGAAACTGGGCGGAGAAGTAATGGCTAAGGTGTATTAATGTCGCGCATTGCCAAAGTACCAGTGGAACTGCCAAGCGGAGTCGAGCTGCGGGTCGAAGGTTCAACCTTGCTGGTTAAAGGTCCAAACGGCGAACTCTCAACCAGTATTCCGATTAAGCTCGTAAAGATTGAAACGGTTGGCAAGGAAGTTGTCGTGAAGCCAGCTAATAAGACTCCGGAAGCCAGCGCAGCTTCTGGATTGACCAGAACACTGATCGCCAATCTGGTTAAAGGAGTCACGGAAGAATTCATCAAAGAGCTTGAATTCAAGGGCGTGGGCTACCGCGCCGCCGTCGAAGGCAACAACTTGAAGCTTAGTGTGGGGTATTCACACCCGGTTGTTCTGGAAGCTCCAAAAGGTATTTCGCTTGAAGTAAAGAAGAACGTTATCAGCGTCAAAGGGGCTGACCTGCAAGCGGTCGGCCAATTCGCCGCTAATATCCGCGCTACCCGTCCACCAGAACCGTACAAGGGCAAAGGCATCAAGTACGTCGGGGAAGTCATCCGCCGCAAGGCTGGTAAGGCCGGTAAGGCCGGAGAGGGCGCCTAATGAAAACGATTGCCCGCCAGAATCGCCATCGCCGCGTCCGTTCCCGAGTGAGCGGTACAGCGGAACGTCCGCGCCTAGTGGTCTTCCGCGGCACCAAGACGCTGTCTGCTCAATTGATTGACGATGCGGCTGGAACGACCCTTTTCACCGTCCGCGAGTCAGGTTCTTCGGTCGAAACGGCCAAGAAGGTCGGAGCCACCGTGGCGGGAGAAGCGGGTAAAAAGAAAGTTACTACCGTTGTGTTTGACCGGGCTGGGTACGCGTACCATGGAATAGTCCAAGCGGTCGCAGACGCGGCTCGCGAAGGAGGATTGAAACTATGAACGCCCGAGACAATAGCCGTCGACCAATGGCACCGCGTCCCCAAAGCGAATTTGAGGAACGTGTGGTGCAGATTGATCGTGTCGCTCGAGTCCAGAAGGGCGGTCGCCGCTTCCGTTTCCGGGCCACGGTGGTGATTGGGGACCGCAAGGGCCGGATTGGCCTTGGCATCTCGAAGGCCAGTGATGTTCAGGGCGCTATCCGTAAGGCCGTAGCCGAAGCTAAGAAGAGCGTCATGACCATCACTATTTACGAACAGAGCATTCCGTTTTCACTGACGACGACGTTCGCTGGTGCCAAGCTACTCCTAAAGCCGGCTCGACCCGGTACCGGCATCATTGCTGGCGGTGCGGTTCGTCCCGTCATCGAACTCTCCGGCATCACTAATATTCTTTCCAAGTCACTCGGTTCTAATAATCGAATTAACAACGCCAAGGCCGCCATGCTGGCACTGAAGCAGATGAGCGAGACTGATATTTCCAAGCTCGCCGTGTCCAAGTCGGTTACTGACGAGAAGACCGAAAAGACCGCTGAGCAGCCGCCAGAACCAGCCGGAGCTACTAAATGAAACTCCAATCGTTAAAACCAGACCGTTCAGCTCGCAAGCGAGTTGGCCGCGGACCAGGATCTGGTCGTGGCAAGACTGCTGGCCGCGGAACCAAGGGCCAGAAGTCGCGCTCCGGACATCACATGATGCCGGCCTACTTCGAAGGTGGCCAGATGCCGCTGACGCAGCGCCTCCCAAAACTCCGCGGATTCCGTAACCCGAACCCAACCTGGGGTTCACTGCCAGTTGACCGGCTCGACCGGACGTCTGGCGCGACCGTTGATCTGAAGTCACTCCAAGAAGTTGGGATGATTCCGCGCGCCGCCCGCCGTCTGAAAGTTGTCGGACCGAGCAGTAAAGCCGGCAAAGCTTTCAAACTTGATCGCAAAATTTCTCTCAAAGCTGAAGCCGTCACTGAATCCGCCCGCAAGGCAATTACGGCTGGCGGCGGTACGGTGACCGTTCCAGAAGCGAAGCCCGTCGAACCGGCCCCGGAAACCGCACCGAAACCGGCAGCCACTAAGTCGACCGTCTAATGTGGGATAAGCTGAAACAGATTCTCAGCCACAAGGACTTGACCAAGCGGTTGCTGTTTGTGGCCTTTATTCTGGTACTGACGCGCATTCTGGCGCACATTCCGATTCCAGGTGTCGACATCGACCAAGTGAAATCATTCTTTGAACAGAATCAAGTATTTGGCCTGGTTAACCTGTTTTCTGGTGGTGGTCTGTCCAACTTCTCAATCGGGATGATGAGCGTCTTCCCGTATATTTCGGCCGCCATCATTATGCAGCTACTGACGTTCTCTATTCCGACGCTTGAGAATCTACGCAAGGAAGGCGGGGAAGAAGGCCGCCGAAAGATCAGTCAGTACACCAGGCTTTTAACGGTTCCGCTGGCCGGACTCCAAGCTTTTGCGATGGTAAAGCTTTTGCAAAGCCAGCAAGTTGGCGGCGTGCCGCTGGTCGGCCACTTCTCAATAGAACAGTGGTTCGTGGTTATCATTACCCTCGTTTCCGGTACGTTACTGATCATGTGGCTTGGTGAACTGATTACTGAAAACGGCGTCGGCAACGGCATCTCGATTATCATCATGGCCAGTATTATCGCCGGACTCCCGTCGGCGATTGGCCAGTCTTTCCAGGCTTCAGTTGGCGGCGCGGCTGTTGGTACTATTGTGATTCTCGGTGCAATTGCGGCCCTGACGGTGCTGGCGATTGTCTTTATTACGGAAGGCCAAAGAAATATACCCGTGACCTATGCCAGGCGCGCCCATGGGCTTCGCGGGTCGCAGCCGACAGACGTCCATATTCCGCTGCGCGTGACTCAGGCTGGCGTTATCCCGATTATCTTCGCCGTCTCACTCGTGGTTCTCCCAAACATCTTCGCCGAGTTCTTTAAGAATTCTGCTAATAAGGCTATTGCCGAAGCGGCCCGGACGGTCGGTGACATTTTCGCCACCACCAAGCCATGGTACTGGCTGACCTACTTCCTGCTCGTCATTGCCTTCACCTATTTCTGGACGTCCTTGACCTTCAACCCGAAGGACGTAGCCGAGAATATCCAGAAGCAGGGCGGGTTTATTCCGGGTATTCGGCCGGGTCAGGAGACGGAAAAGTACCTGAAATTCATCCTCAACCGCATTACCTTAGCTGGTGGAATCTTCCTCGGACTAATCGCCATCTTGCCGTTCCTGGTCCAGTTCGCGGTTCCTGATGTACGGACCCTGACCATCGGTGGTACCAGCATTCTGATTGTTATCAGTGTAGTGATTGAGACCATGAAACAAGTCAACGCTCAGCTGTTAATGCGCCGCTACGATCATTACCAGCATCTATGAACCGGACGATTCAAGCACTCGTTATCTTCGGTGGTCAGGGGTCGGGCAAAGGCACGCAGTCGACGTTATTGGGAGAAAAACTCAAGGCCGTCCATATTGGCATGGGTGATGTTTTGCGCAAGTTAGCGACTGAAAATACTGACAGTGGCTGGCAAATAAAAAAAACTATCGAGGCTGGAAACCTTATTCCTGACGAGCAAGCTACCCAGATTATTCGTGGGCAACTCGAAAAGATTCCGAAGGATCAAGGATTTGTTATCGAGGGGTATCCCCGAACCATTCAACAATCGAAGGATTATCAAGCAATGCTCGAAGCGTTTGGTCGAATGAAACCAAAACCAACCTTTGTTCATTTAACCGTTCCGGAGGACGAGCTACGAAGCCGGTTGGAAAAGCGCCAAGAACTCGAGAATCGAAATGACGACATTGAACACCTCATCGAACGGCGGATGCAGATCTACCAGCAACAGACCAAGCCAGTGCTCGACGCGGTTGGGGATTGGGCCGACGTCATCGAGGTTAATGGGAATCAGCCGATTCCGGATGTGACTAACCAGATTCTTGAAAGGCTCGACCATGTTGAAGCGTAAACCAAATGTTGAAGCGTTAAAGGAGAGCGGGCGGATTACGACGGCCGTCTTGGTACGGCTATCAAAAGAAGCCAAGCCCGGAGTGACCGAGCAGGAACTCGACACCTTGGCCGAGAAAATGATTCGTGATGCCGGTGGAACCCCGGCGTTTCTGGGTCACCAAGGCTTTCCTGGAAGTGTTTGTATTTCCGTCAACGATGAGATTGTTCACGGGATTCCGAGTGATCGGAAATTACAGGAAGGCGACCTCGTTTCGTTCGATGTCGGGGTGAAAATTGATGGCTGGTACACTGATGCCGCTCTGACTGCCGAAGTCGGGACCGTTTCGAAAGAAGTCCGGCACCTGCGACTGGTGACTAATCAGTCATTAGAGATTGCCCTCAAAGAAGCCCGACCTGGGCGCACTACCGGCGACCTCGGTGCGGCCGTTCAGAAGTACGTTGAGTCAGAAGGCTTGGGCGTTATCCGTGACTGTGTCGGTCATGGTATTGGCAAGAAA
Source organism: Patescibacteria group bacterium (assembly GCA_009694835.1). Lineage (GTDB taxonomy): Bacteria > Patescibacteriota > SICC01 > SICC01 > SICC01 > SICC01. Next base: position 6,171 of record SICC01000014.1, on the reverse strand, counting down.
CTCCACGAGGATCCAAGTATCCCGAATTTCGGCACGGCTGGCGAAGGGGCGGGATTTAAGGAGGGAATGGTTGTGGCCATCGAGCCGATGGTGACGCTCGGTGACTATGCGCTGACCCAAGCACCGGATAAATGGACCCTCAAAACCGCTGACGGACGGCCAGGATCGCACGTCGAAGAGACGGTGATGATTACGGATGGTGAACCACTCAGATTCACGCCAGCCCAGGCGGCCTTGGCGAGTGAAAAAGCCGATGATACACTAGTAAACGCGACTCATTCCGATGAGACGTCGGAACTAAGTGAGGGTTTTTAGGTGTATGGCCGATAAACAAGTCATCGAAGTAACCGGAACTGTCACTGAGGCACTTCCGAACGCCATGTTCAGGATTGAGATCGAAAACGGTCACGAAATTCTGGGGCATATTTCTGGCAAGATGCGAAAGCATTACATCCGGATTCTGCCAGGCGACAAAGTTACGGTCGAAATGACCCCCTATGACCTTGAAAAAGGTCGCATAACCTATCGACACTAAGATTACGTTAAGAAGAATTCTATTATGAAAGTCCGACCATCAGTTAAACCTATGTGCGCTAAGTGCAAAGTCATCCGCCGACGCGGGGTGGTTCGGGTTGTCTGTACCAATCCGCGGCATAAGCAGAGGCAGGGTTAGTGGCTAGGCTTTCTGGGGTAAACCTGCCGAACGAAAAGCGCATCGAGATTGGCTTGATGTCGATTTACGGTATCGGTCGCAGCCAGTCTAAGGCCTTACTGAAAGAAGCTGGCCTGGACGAGAACACCAAGGTCAAAGACATGCCCGAGTCTGACATCAAGAAGATCCGTGACGCTCTGGAAAAGGTCACCGTGGAAGGCGACTTGCGCCGTGAGCGTACCCAGAACTTGAAACGGCTGACCGATATTGGTGCCTACCGGGGCATTCGTCACACTAAGAAACTTCCGGCGCACGGACAACGAACCAAGACCAATGCCCGAACGAAGCGTGGTAAGCGCGTGACGGTTGGTAGTGGAAAGCTAAAGACAGCGGCTAAAACCTAATGATGATGGCTGACAACAACGAGAAAGATCACAAGACTGTTGACACCGACGCGCAGCCGGAGGCTGGAGCGAAGGACGAGGCGAAAGACGGTGATGTTGCTGACACTTCTGAAAAAGACGGCAAGGCTGAAAAGGACGCCAAGGGCGACAAGAAAGCCACCGGCGGGAAGCCGGCCAAGACGGGGAAACGTCGCGGTAAAGTCCGGGCGCCATCACCAGCTGGGCGTGCCTACATTCAAGCCTCATTCAACAATACGATCCTTTCCTTCACCGACCATTCCGGAAAAGTCCTCACCTGGGGCAGTCCCGGAACGGCCGGCTTCAAAGGCACTCGAAAGTCCACTCCCTATGCGGCCACCCTGGCCAGCCAACAAGCGGCTGAGCGAGCTAAGGCCGCTGGCTTGAAGAGCGTTGATGTCTATGTCCGTGGCGTCGGCAGCGGTCGAGATGCGGCTATCCGTGCCCTTCAAAACTCCGGCATTGCTATCACTTCATTACAAGATTTGACCCCGACGCCGCACAACGGCGTACGGGCCAAGAAACCGAGGCGCGTCTAATGGCTCGCTACACTGGACCAAAAGCTCGCCGCTGGCGCCGCATTGGAGCCACTCCGTCTGACGGTACGCTGACGGCCGTCCAACGCCGAAACTACCCGCCTGGCCAGCACGGATTGCGCCGCGGTGCTAAGCTCTCTGAGTACGGTACACAGCTTCAGGAGAAGCAAAAGGCCAAGTACACCTATGGATTACTGGAGCGGCAATTCCGCCGGTACTACCGTGAGGCCGAGAAGCAGTCGGGCATGACCGGTGAAAACCTGATGAAAAAGCTCGAACTGCGGCTTGATAACGTGGTCTACCGACTCGGTTTGGCCGCCACTCGAGCTCAGGCTCGTCAGGCCGTGACGCACGGTCACGTGAAGGTCAACGGTAAGAAACTGGATATTCCATCAGCTGCCACCAAGACCGACGATCAGATTTCCTTGTCCGATACGTTTAAAAAGGCGTTGGAGACCCACCGCGAAGAGCACAAGGAAACTACCAATGATACTGACGTCCCGAGCTGGCTAAAACTCGACAGTAAAGCTCTTACTGGCCAAGTACGTAGTGAGCCCGCCCGTTCCGATATAGGCGCCGCCGTTAATGAACAGTTGATTGTGGAGTTCTATTCCCGTTAAAATAACGCTTTGTAAGGAGTAAATTTGCAAGAAATCACCCTGCCCAATATCACCCCTAAAGACACCTCGGCCGCCGAGGGTCAATTCGTCATCGAGCCGCTCTACCCGGGCTATGGTACGACGGTCGGAACCGCCTTGCGGCGCGTTCTGCTTTCGAGCTTGCCGGGAGCCGCTATCACCTCAGTGAAGTTCACTGGCGTCGATCACGAATTCTCAACCATTCCTGGCGTCAAAGAAGACGTCATCGAGATTCTGCTGAATCTCAAACAAGTTCGCTTCCGCCTGGAAGGCGATGAACCAGTTACCGTCTCTCTGACTAAGAAGGGCGCCGGTAAAATCACCGCTAAGGATATCGAAAACACTGACCGTCTCGAGGTTGTCTCGAAAGATCAGCACATCGGTACCTTGTCCGACAAAAAAGGCACATTCGATGCTGAATTAACGATTGAAAAGGGCCGTGGGTATTTCCCGACGGAACGCCGCGAAGAGCAGAAGCTGCCGGTCGGTACGATCGCCCTCGACGCTATCTTCACACCGGTTAAGCGAGTTAACTTCCAAGTAGAGAACACCCGAGTCGGACAAATGACCAACTTCGACCGCTTAATTCTGAACGTGGTGACTGATGAGACTATCTCACCGGAAGCGGCCGTGAAAGAAGCCGCTACGACGCTTGTCTCGCAGTTCCAACTGTTTGTCGACCCAGAAGCCGCGGCTGAAACGGTGGCCGCTGAAGCTGCCGCTGGCAGTGATGGAGAGACCAGCGTCGAGAACGTCGACTTGTCGTCACGAACGGCTAATGGCCTCATCAACAATGACCTGAAGACCATGCAGCAAGTGGCCGCTCTGTCCGCAGAAGACCTTTCCAACCTTAAGGGGTTGGGTGATAAGGCTGTCGACGAAGTGAAGGCTAAGCTGAAGCAACTGGACCTGGCGGGAGAATAATCCGTGCCGAAACATCGTACTAACGGTAGGAAACTCGGACGTGTCCGGGAACACCGTCAGGCGATGATGGCGAACCTGGCTACCTCGTTAATCATTCACGATCACGTCGTGACGACTGAGGCTAAAGGCAAGGAAGTTCGCCGATACGTGGAACCGTTGATTACCAAAGCCGCCAAGTCGCCAGCTGGTGCCAAAGGGGAAGCCTCCGTGCCGACCATTCGCGCCCTCAATGCCGCTCTTCCAGAGAAGCGAGCGGTCACCAAGTTGATGAAAGAACTCGGACCAAAGTACAAAGAACGACCCGGTGGCTATGTCCGCTTAACCAAACTTGGTCAGCGCGTCGGTGACGCCGCTCACACCGTAAAGGTGGAGTTGGTATGACCCAGCTCCTCTTTCAACTTGGACTTCTCTATCAAAAGAGGGGCTGGGTATGAGCACCCCAGTCATGAAAGCGGGCGAGCAAACTGAGCGTTGGTTTGTGATTGATGCCAAAGGTCAGATTCTTGGCCGATTGGCTACCCAGGTTGCCACGTTACTGCGCGGTAAGGATCAACCGCAATTCTCACCGCATAACCCGAGCCTCTCGCACGTCATTGTTCTGAATGCGGCTGAAGTGAAAGTGACCGGCCAGAAACTTGATCAGAAACGCTACTACCGCCACGGCAAGGTTCCTGGCTCGCTCCGCTCTCGAACGTTGGGTGAGCAAATGGAACGCGACCCGCGCATTCCGGTCGAAAAGGCCATTGTCGGAATGCTGCCGAAGAATCGTCTCCAGCAAGTCTGGCGGAATCGTCTGCACGTCTACCCGGGTACCGAACACGATCACGCCGCCCAGAAACCAGTCGAGGTGAAGCGTGGCTGAGTTACGCTATATCGGTGCTACGGGACGGCGCAAGACGGCTGTGGCTCAAGTGCGCATTAAAGCCGGCAAAGGTCATTATTCGGTTAACGGTAAGCCGATGAATGAATACTTTACGCTGGAGAACTGGCGTCAGTTGGCCACTCGCCCGCTTCGTCAGATCAGCAAGGCTGGCCAGTACGATGTCAGTGTAGTTACCCGCGGCGGCGGCGTTCCTGCCCAAGCCGAGGCCGTCAGTCTGGGAATCGCCCGAGCCCTCGTTGAAGAAAACATTGAACTCCGGCCGGCTCTCAAAAAGGCTGGCCTGCTTACTCGAGATTCCCGTATTAAGGAACGCAAGAAATACGGACTCAAAAAGGCCCGTAAGGCGCCGCAGTTCTCTAAGCGTTAATTCGCTACCTAGTGCCCGCCATGGCTGCGAGGTAAGCTAGTACCAAGCGTCCGTACAACACCAACACCATGGCACTCGCACTATTTGGCACCCTCCCTAGTAACACCGGCAGTACGGTTTCTGACTTCTTTAATAGCGCCAACTTTGGCCCGCTAGCGATTATCGATCTCCTGCTCGTAGCCGGAATTTTGTATTGGCTCTATACGATTTTGAAGGATACGCGAGCACTCGGAATTATCTACGGCATTTTATTTGTGGTGATTTTCTTTCTATTGGCCAAGTTTCTTCAGCTGGAACTGTTGGCGTTCTTATTCGCCAACTTACTTACACTGCTGTTTGTGGCCATTCCCGTACTGTTTCAACCGGAATTACGTCGCGCTTTGGAACACTTGGGCCGCACCCCATTTGGTCGGCTCAAAGGTTGGAAGGATGAGACGCGCAAACGTACGGTTGACGCCGTCAGTGGAGCAGCGACGGTACTTTCCCAGAATAATGCTGGTGCCTTAATAGTTATTAAACGGTCTTCAGGACTAGGCGATCTGGCGACCAGTGGAACCAAGATTGATGGAATTATTTCGACCGCCTTATTGCTAAACTTGTTTTATGACCGCTCCCCATTGCATGACGGAGCCGTCATCATCGACGACGACCGCATCATGGCCGCTGGAGCAATGTTGCCGCTTTCTGAGCGAGAATACGGCTACACGCTCGGGGCTCGTCACCGCGCCGCCGTTGGCTTAACCGAACAAAGTGACGCTGTCGTCGTAGTGGTTTCGGAAGAGAAGGGAATCATCTCGCTCGTCGTTGGCGGCAAGATTACTCCTGGCATTGAGCCATCCGTACTCAACCAAGTCCTGACCGAGTTCCTGTCACGCAAACGTCCACAGGAAGTGATCAAGAAGTTTCGTCGCAAGGCCAAGCGTAATGGCTCGCGTAAACCTTCAACTGGCCGCAAACGCGCGAGCAAGACGAAAGGTGATAAGGGCTAATGTCGCTTCGCGCCGTGCTATGGGGTCTCGGAATCAGCAGTACACTTTGCTGGATTGCCTGGATCTTAACGGTGCTGAATACCAACCCTGACCAAGGCGGTCAGGCGGCCGTGCTGAGTTTTTACCTCAGTCTGTTCGCGGGACTATTTGGAACCGTCACCCTGATTGGCTATGCGTTGCGGCGGGTGCTAACAGGAAACGAGCTGAAGTATTCCATCATTAGAACCTCCTTTCGTCAGGGATTTTTAGTTGCGGCTATCACGGTCACCTTGTTGTTACTCCAGTCGGCCCGGCTGCTTTCTGGCTGGGACGTTGCCTTACTTATAGTCACTGTGGTGTTACTGGAACTATACTTAAGGTCATATGGGCGCACCCAACACGTTTAAGACTATTCACGAAGAGGCGACCGCGAAGATTGCGGCCGCCAAGACTCGTGAACAACTCGATCAGTTGCGGACTGATTTCCTTGGCCGTAAAGGTACCCTGACAACTGCCCTGCGAGAAATTTCCGAGTTACCCGACGCCAAGCGTAAAGCTGCCGGAAAACGCGGTAATACCATCAAGCAGGAACTAGACACGGCCTTTCGAGATGCCATCGCCGCTCTGAGCGGCCAATCGAAGACGGAAGCGGTTGATATTACCTTGCCGGGTGCGCTGTATCCGCGCGGCCATGTTCACCCAGTCTCGATGGTGCTGGAAGATATCGAACGAGTGTTTACCGGGATGGGGTTCTCGATAGCTGAGGGGCCGGAAGTCGAAG
>SICC01000013.1 GCA_009694835.1 Patescibacteria group bacterium | reverse complement strand
AGTGGTAGTGCCTCGATTCGGGGCAATTGCCGTTCTGAAAGATATCTCTGTGGCTTCGAGTCACGCTCAGATACGCACCCCGCCAGAGCGGGGAATAAACGCAATGTCTAACTACAGACAGTAATGACGGCCACCAAACCACTGGTAGCCATCGTCGGCCGACCGAACGTCGGTAAGTCGATGTTGTTCAATCGACTGGCGGGTTCCCGCCGGGCGATTACGGCTGACGAAGCGGGGACGACTCGTGACCGGCTCTACGCTGATGCCGAATGGAACGGTTCGACATTTACGTTGATTGATACTGGTGGTTTGACGAACGATTCTGACGGAATGGCTACGGCGATTAATCAGCAGGTTCGCGAAGCGATTACTGAAGCTGATTTACTAGTGCTCTTGGTTGATGCTACTGCAGGACTGACTGCGGAAGACAAGGCTGTAGCCGAGGCTGTTCGTCGCTCTGGAAAGCCGGCCATCGTGGCCGTAAATAAAGTTGATGACGCCCCTGACCGGGCTAATCAGGAATTTTGGGAATTAGGATTCGATTCCGTCCAGCCTATCTCGGCGATTCACGGCAAAGGGACGGGTGATTTAAGTGATGTCATCGTCGAAAAGGCTCAGTCGTCGACTGAGGAAGCTGAACCAGCGACGCATCCCGTCGTCACGATTGTCGGTCGACCAAACGCCGGCAAGTCCACTCTGTTCAACAAATTGGCTGGCGGCGACCAGCGGATTATCGGCGATGAACCGGGGACCACTCGCGACGTCGGTTCAATCGAAGTCGAAGGTCCAGAAGGACCGATCGCCTTACTCGATACGGCCGGCATGCCAAAAGCCAAGCGGACACGCGTTGGAATACCGAAATTCAGCTTGCTCCGAACGCTTCGCGCCATCAACCAATCCGACGTGGTCGTGCTGTTGATTGATGCGGTCGAAGGACCATCGGTTCAAGACGCTCACATTGCCGAGTACGTTATGGAAGCTGGCCGGGGAATCGTCATTGCGGTCAACAAATGGGACGCCATTGAACGCAGCGACGACATCCAAGAACGGTTCCATGGACAACTCCAAGAGCGATTGGGGTGGCTGCCCTCACCTCCTGTCGTCTTTCTTTCGGCTCTAACCGGAGAAAAGGTCGATCGCCTACTGCGAGCGGTGATCGACGTTTATCAGATTGCTGGCACCAAACTAAGTACGGGCAAGTTGAACCGATTTGTCCAAGATCGGATGGACCGCTTACCAGCCAGTTCCCGTAAGGCTCGCACTTCGCCGAAACTCTATTACCTGACGCAGACGGGCGTTCACCCGCCAACGTTCGCTGTGTTTGTGAACGATCCGGCGGCCTGGAGTGATATTCAGCAACGCTGGTTGGCCGGACAATTGCGTGACGAATTCGGATTGCTCGGTACGGCTGTGCACTTAAACTTACGACCGCGTCGAAAAGACAATCGACCTTCCGCTAAAACTTCGGAGAGCGCATGAGTGATTCCAAGAAAGTAGTGGTCGGACTCGGTAATCCGGACGATAAGCACGCCGGAACCCGTCACAACATTGGTTGGACGGTCGCGGACGCCGTGGCTCATCGATTAAACGGAACCTGGCAATCAAAGTCGAAGCTCCACGCCGACGTAGCTGATGCAAATGGCGCTTTGATTACTAAGCCAACGACCTACATGAATAAGAGTGGTCAGTCTGTTCGGGCCATTGCTGACTTCTACAAGGTTTCTTCGACTGACATCTGCGTGATTTCTGACGACATTAATCTGTCGTTCGGAGAAATTCGCTTCCGCGGTAACGGGGGAGCCGGCGGTCAGAACGGCCTGAAAGACATTATCAGCGCGCTCGGTACAGAAGACTTCCCGCGGTTACGAATTGGCGTCGGGGAACCGCCGACACCCAACGCTACGCCGCACGTACTGGGACAGTTTAGTGCTGAAGAAAAAAAGGATTTGCCGGACATCATTAACCACGCCGCGGAGCGAATTGAGCAATGGCTCGAAGCGTCCGATACGGAGCAAGCTGATGGCTAACGGAGAGTTCTTCAAGAAACTGTTGGCGCACGCTGATATCGAGGAATATGCCAAGCAGCTCTTAAGTGGTTCACTGCGAGTCAGCGATGTCAGTCGCGGCGTAAAAGAAGTCTTGCTCTTGGCGTTGGCCAAACGCATCGGCCGGCCGTCAGTGGTCATTACTTCGGAACATCTCTTCGCTCCGGGAATCGCCTTTGTCTGGCCAGCCGAAGTCACCGGCCAGTCATATGAAGTGGCATCCGGTGTCGCCCAGATTTTAGGTAATAAGTCCGGATTGCACCTGGTACCACCGGATCTCTTGTCAGTTCCGCTGATTGGTGTGCGTCGCTACGATGCGTTGACCAAGACCTATGCCAAAGGGCAAGAAATTGGACCGGAAACTATCACCAAAGCCTTAGTAAACGCCGGATACGATCCGGATCCAGACCTAGAGCGTTCCGGAACGTTTTATCGCACCGGCGGATCGGTTCGGGTGTGGGGGATGGGAGACCGCTATCCGCATCGCTTGGATTGGGTTGGTGATCGCGTCGAGACAATTAATCGAATCGAGGCTTCGGAAGAAGTCGATATGCCATCCGTCCGCCTATTCCCAGCTTCTATTACTGATCCGAAAGGGGTCGCCCGTTTACGTGATTACATTAAACTGGCCGGAGCCATCATCGCCGGCGAAGAATACTTACTCGACGCTGCCGAAGATCTGGCGGGATTGCCCCAACTAGCCTTCACCTTTAAAAAGGAACGTTCCGTGGTGCAGCTACCGTGGTCACGCGCCGACGTTACCCATAATCGCAGCGATCTCCATAAGCTCGTTAAAAAATATCAGGACGAGGGCTGGCACGTCGGCTTGGCTCGCTGGGAAGGTCCCGCCGTCGACTTGCCAGATGGGGTAGAAGACGTTCGATTGCCCGTGACGGAGGGTGTGAAGTGTCCAGACATTAAATGGATTGTGTTTACTCCGGCCGAAATTCTCACCCGACCGCCGAAGCAAACCAAACGCCACTCCGATCGACTAACCATCAATCTCAAGCCCGGGCAGTTGATTACGCACCGCGATCACGGTGTCGGTAAGTTTCGTGGATTGGTTCGTCGCAAAGTTGGTGAAGTGGAACGTGAATATTTGTTTCTGGAATACGCTAAGGGCGACAAGCTCTACGTTCCGGTGTCGGAAGCCGACAAGGTCGACGTCTACGTTGGTCCGCAGGACATTACGCTCACTCGACTGTCGTCCGCCAGCTGGGAGCACGTACGAGAAAAGGTAAAGTCATCGACCGAGCAATTAGCTCGCGAGTTACTAACCGTCTCAGCTCGGCGTGAAATTGTCACCGGTATTAAATTCCCGAAACAACCTGACGTTGAGCGACGCTTGGAATCATCCTTCCGCTACGAGGCGACTGAAGACCAGGACCGCGCCATCAGCCATGTCTACGCCGACATGGAAGACTCACGACCGATGGACCGACTGGTCTGCGGCGACGTTGGATTCGGTAAGACAGAAGTAGCCATGCGAGCGGCCGCCAAGGCCGCCGCGGCCGGTAAACAGGTTGCGGTGTTAAGTCCGACCACCATTCTCGCTGAACAGCACCTAGCCACATTTACCAAGCGACTCGGTGAATTGGGATTCAAGGTTGCTGGACTTTCACGATTCAAATCCCAGGCCGAGCAACAGCAGACGCTAAAGGAACTAGCGGACGGCAAAGTCGATATCGTCATTGGCACCCACCGCATGCTTTCGCCGGACGTCGTCTTCAAGGATCTCGGTCTGCTGGTGATTGACGAGGAACAGCGATTCGGGGTCCGCCACAAGGAACGCCTGAAGAAGCTGCGGGCTCAAGTCGATGTGGTCAGTCTTTCCGCCACCCCAATTCCGCGAACGCTTAACCTGGCCCTGTCCGGATTACGAGAAATTTCCACCATTAATACGCCACCAAGCGGTCGCCGTCCGATTGAACAAACGTTTGGTGAGTATGACGAGAAATTAATCGACAAGGTAATTACTGAAGAGCTCGCTCGCGGCGGACAAGTCTACTTTTTACATAACCGGGTAGCCACCATCCAGGCGGCTGCCAAAGAACTGCGGGCGCGTCACCCGAAACTGAAGATCGATGTCGGTCATGGGCAGATGACTGAAGACGAGCTGGCTGATGTAATGGCCCGGTTTGCTGGCGGGGAAATCGACTTGCTGGTGTGCACGACAATTGTTGAAAACGGTCTCGACCTAGCCAATGCCAACACGATGATTATCGACGATGTGGCAACCTTGGGACTGTCGCAGAGCTACCAGCTTCGTGGTCGGATTGGTCGTGGTAGCCGCCAAGGACGGGCTTTCTTTTTCTATAAAGCTGGCTCGCTGTCCGCCACCGCTCGCCAACGCTTGCGTAGCCTGAAAAATGCTAAGGAACTTGGCTCAGGATTCCAGGTAGCTTTGGAAGACTTGGAAATTCGCGGTGCTGGAAACGTGTTAGGCAAAGAACAGTCAGGAAACGTCCGGGCCGTCGGGCTGACACTGTACTCAAAAGTCCTTTCTCGGGCGGTCGAAGAGCTCGAATCCGGTGAGCGGTTCCTTGAGACGGAACTTGATCTGCCGGTTGAAGCGGCCATTCCGGTCGAAGTGGTTCCGGACGAAACTGAGCGGCTACGCTACTACCAAGCCGTCTCTAACGCGGCTGATTTGCCAGAACTAGCTGACATCGCCAAACGTTTACGCGCCACCGCCCCGAAATGGCCGGAGGAACTAGATCACTTGTTCCGGATGCAGGCCATTCGTTTGTCGGGAGCTCGGGTAGGCATTGTGGCCTTGCGCTATACGGCCCTGCCGGGCACCAACCGCAGTGCTCGAGTGGGAATTGCCGAGTTGGCACATCCGTTGTCAGACGAAAAAGCTGCCGACGCTACGGCGGCTGGCTGGGAAATCACTCCGACCCGTCTCTCTAAGTCGATTGATAAGGATAAAATGTTGGAAGGTGTGGAATCACTGCTGCAAGCCCTGGATGTGCTTCCGGCCGGATCTATCACTAAACCGGATGCGGTAGCGGCGGCCTAAGATGCGTCGAACAGCCGGAATCATCGGTACCATCCTCGGAGTGGTACTGCTTATGGCCGTGGCGGCTGGGTGGATATTTCGTGATTACGTCTCTGCCTACCTGAATTACCAGCACGCTCCGGCCACTGTCCGAGCGTTGGAGTCGCAAGCTCATCTTTCGCGCCAAGGTCAGCTTTACTACTATGGGGCTGATCCAAAGATAGTTGATAAGGCGAAAGTACAAAAGGATTGTGCAGCTGTGGCCAGCGAAGGTTTGTTGGGGTGTTACGACGGAAAGCGCATTTCTATTCTGGATATTACCGACCCGCAATTTCAGTCGGAAGAACCGGTAACGGCTGCCCACGAAATGCTTCATGCGGCCTACGACAACCTCTCAAAGGAGCAGCGTCAGCAGGCCGAAAAACTTCTGAGTAACGAACTTAAACGACAGAACAATACCGACCTTAATGACCGAATCAATAAGTATCCTAATCGTTCGGCGCAGCTTGACGAAGCTTTTGCAATCCTTGGCTCAGAGAATTCAGATCAATCGCTTTCACCAGAGTTGGCTAATTTCTACAAACGGTATTTTATTGACCGGGCCGCCGTCGTAGCGTCGCACCAAAAGTTCGAAAGTCAGTTTGATCAACTTGAAGCACGCATTAAAGAACGCAAAACTCAGCTCGATGCTCGTAAAACTCAGCTCGATCGTGATCTCGCGAATGGAAATATTGCTCGCTACAACAGCCAAGTCGATTCATACAACACGCTGGTGAGTGAGTACAACGATCTGATTAATCAGTACAACGATCTCGGCCAGCGCTTTAATAAGGCCATCAGTAAATAGAATAGTCGCCTGCTATACTGTTTGTATGCAAGCGACCATTAATGAAGTGTCTGGAACGGCGATTCCGGAGTTACTGCGAACCTTAGAGCAACCGCCGGAGGTTTTACGCTACCGTGGGGTGCTACCGGGGGATACTCCAATAGCCATCGTTGGGACGCGAAGACCGTCGGCGTATGGCCGTCGGACCGCGGCCGTGCTGGGTGCCCGAATTGCCGCCGCCGGATTTCCGGTGGTATCTGGCCTAGCTTTTGGGATTGATACCGAGGTCCACCGAGCGGTTTTGGATGCTGGTGGACGGAGTGTTGCAATCCTGCCGGGTGGGATTGATGATCACTCGATTTCACCGAGGACGAATCTGCCACTAGCACATCGGATTTTGAAAGCCGGCGGGGTGCTGGTGTCGGAATACCCAGCCGGAACCACGGCCATGAAGTTTCGATACATTGCCCGGAATCGCTTGATTTCTGGCTGGGCCAAGGCAGTGGTGATTGTTGAAGCCGGCCTACCAAGCGGGAGTTTATTGACGGCCCAGCACGCCATCGATCAAGGGCGGGAATTATGGGCGGTGCCAGGCACTATCGAGTCAGCAGCCAGTCGCGGTACGAACAAGCTCATTGCTGACGGAGCGCACCCGCTCGTTTCAGTCGATCACTTTATGGAAACGCTTGGGGTGATGGTACATACACCATCTGATGGGATTAGTAGTGTCTTGGGTTCCGAAGCGTCTCATATCGACGAGCTAGCCGAACGGCTCCAGCTGGTACCATCTGAGCTTGAAACTGAACTGACCAAACTCGAATTACGCGGCGTGGTCAAACACCTTGGCGGACGGTATTACGTTCGGGTATAAGGCAGTGTCATTCCCGCGAAGGCGGGAATCAGTTGCACCTCGAAACTGATCCTCGGGTCAAGCCCGAGGATGACGTTACTGTAAGAAAGGGATTCCTCCGCTCGCTTCGCTCGGTCGGAATGACAGAGGAGTTTAGAGGGCGAAGGCGATGATAGCCAGACCGACCAGGCTCATCCAGAAGATGACGCCGAGAGCCAACGTCGGGTCGATACCAATGTCTTGGCTCTGGGCGGGTCGGTCGTCAATGCGGACAGGGAGCGCGCGCATCATGGTTACACCTTCGGCCGAACAACGGCCATTACTTTACCTTGGATTTGCCAGTCTTGGTCAGGATAGATGTTCTGGTATTTCGGGTTCTCTGGCTTGAGGTAGGTAGCGTCACGGCGTTTGACTAGTCGTTTTACGGTAGCGTCGTCACCAATCAGGGCGGCGACGATGTCGCCGTTCTCGGCTTGCTGTTGTGGTTGGATAATCAGGAGGTCTCCATCGAAGATTCCGGCACCGATCATCGAATCGCCTTGGGCCTTAAGGATAAAGACATCTCGTTTACCTTTGGTGAGATCGGTCGGCAACGTCACCCAGTCTTCGATATTTTCTTCGACCAGCATTGGGCCACCAGCGGGGATGCGTCCGAGGACGGGAATGCTGGTGATTTGATCTGCCAAATCGGCCGCGGCCGCCTTAGCTTTTCGGAACCTGCTAGCCAGGCGAATACCACGAGAAGCTCGCGGATCTCGAGTGATATAACCCTTCTTAACCAGTGCGTCGAGATGTCCTTGGACACCTTTGGGGTAGGCGATCTTCATGTCCTTCATCAACTCCCGAATCGTCGGCGGCATGTCGTTCTTGGCCATGTGTTTTTGGATGGCGTCGAAGGTTTGCTTCTGTCGTGGTGAGAGTTCGTCACTCATAGTTTTATTGGTTGTTTAATGGGTAGTTTGTAGGGGAGAGCCGAGCCATTTCTTTGCTTCATCGAGGGATAAACCGTTGAATCCGTCAGAGAAATGGCTCGGTCTGAGGGAACGCATGAACATAGTATACATGCGTATACCTCGTGTCAACCCCTGACTTTTTCTGACAACCATGGGACTGGACAAAACCGCCCCTTTTGCTGTAAACCTATGCAACGTATGCCTCCTGCAAAGAAAACCAGTGAATCGAATCCGAACGCCAAGCATTTGGTGATCGTGGAGTCGCCGGCCAAAGCGCGCACCATCGAACGCTACCTTGGCTCGGACTATAAAGTACTGGCCAGCTACGGCCATGTTCGGCAATTGCCTTCGAAGAAAGGTTCGGTTGATGTCGACAAGGACTTCGAGCCGCTTTACATGCCAATCGAGAAAAACGAGAAGCACGTAGCGGCTATTAGGAAAGCCATGAAGTCGGCAGACGATCTGTACCTGGCTACTGACCTTGATCGTGAAGGGGAGGCCATCGCCTGGCATTTGGTCGAACTGGTCAAACCGAAACCAGAGCAGATCAAGCGAATCGTGTTCGATGAAATTACCAAGGGCGCGATCATTGAGGCGGTCAAACATCCGCGCGGCATCAACCAGGATTTGGTGAGCGCGCAGGAAACCCGCCAGACCCTGGACTACTTATATGGGTTTACGCTCTCGCCGTTCCTGTGGAAGAAGATTCGCTACGGACTGTCGGCCGGTCGGGTGCAATCGGTCGCCCTGCGGTTGATTGTTGAACGTGAACGCGAGATTGAAGCCTTCAAGCCAGATGAATATTGGACGCTCGACGCGCTTTTGAAGCAACCAAAAGAGAAGGACGAGAAACTGGCTACCTTCGGTGCGACGCTGGCCGAAGACGGCGATAAGAAATTGAAACAGTTCGATCTGACCAAAGCTCGCGCTGCTGAATTGGCCAAGGAACTCCCGGAACATCCGCTCAAAGTCGCCACGGTCGAGACCAAAGACCGCAAACGCTCACCGAGTCCGCCGTTCACAACCTCGACCTTGCAGCAGGAAGCCTCACGAAAGTTAGGATTCGCCGCGCGCCGCACCATGCGAACGGCGCAGACGCTCTATGAAGGTGTGCCAATCGGCGGCGGCGAATCGACCGGACTGATCACCTACATGCGAACCGACTCGATGAACTTAGCGCAGTCCGCCTTAACGGAAGGTCGCACCTTGATCGGCAAGAAGTACGGCCAGGACTACGTACCGGAATCACCGCGCTACTATAAAGCCAAGAAGGGCGCGCAGGAAGCTCACGAAGCCATCCGACCAACCAGTTTTGCCCGAACGCCGGACGAGATGACCCGCCATCTCAACACCGACCAGCTGAAGTTGTACCGATTAATTTGGCAGCGAGCCTTGGCTAGCCAAATGGCGGACGCCAAGTTGGCCCAGACCACCGCCCGCATCGCCGCCGGTAAGGACGGCGCGGCTATTTTGAAAGCGACCGGATCGCAAGTGACCTTCCCAGGATTCATCAAAGTCTACTTGGAAGGCACAGACGAGCCGTCGGAAGATACTGAAAAGCTGTTGCCGGAATTGAATGAAGGGGATTCACTCGAATTATTGAAAGCTGGATCGGAGCAACACTTCACCCAACCGCCGCCGCGCTTTACAGAAGCCAGTTTGGTGAAGTCACTGGAAGAACACGGCATCGGCCGGCCGTCCACCTACGCCAGCATCATCACCACCATCCAGAGCCGAAGTTATGTACGGCTAGAAGAGCGTCGGTTCTTCCCAGAAGAAGTCGGGATGATCGTCTCTGATCTGCTGACCAATCATTTCGCCCAATACGTCGATTACGGATTCACGTCCGGAATCGAAGAGGAGTTGGATGAAATCTCGGAAGGAAAGCGCGAACGTGTTCCAACCCTAAAAGAGTGGTGGGGACCATTCGAGAAACTGGTGGCGCAAAAGGACAAGGAGATCAAGAAGGAAGACGTCGTTCATGAGCCGACCGACAAGCCGTGTCCCACGTGCGGCAAGGGTCATCTGATTATCAAGCTGGGCCGGTTCGGGAAGTTCTACGCCTGCTCGCGATTCCCGGACTGTGACTTCATGGGTCCGCTCGAGGAGCAGGCCAAGGAAGAGGAAGCCTTGAAAGAGCAGACCAAGGGTGAGAAGTGCCCGGAATGCGGCGCGCCGATGGTCATCAAGCGCGGCCGGTTCGGTGCCTTTCTGGGGTGCTCCAAGTATCCGGATTGCAAAGGGACCAAACCGATTACCACCGGCGTGAAGTGTCCGGAGTGCGGTAAGGGTGAGCTAGCCGAGAAGAAGTCGAAGCGCGGAAACTTCTACGGTTGTACCAACTATCCGAAGTGTAAGTTCACTACCCGCCAGAAACCAACCCAAGAACCGTGCCCGAAGTGCCAAAGCCTCGTGACCGAAAAGGGCAAGTCTAAAATCGCCTGTACTCAGTGCGACTGGGAAAAAGACGTTGATGAGTCCGAAGCTGAAAAGACTGAATCAGCGGCCAAGTAAGACGTACCAGACCAACAAGGCAGCCTTCAGGCCCCAACCCGTTGCCCAGATGGAAAGGAATACCCGAGACACTCGCTCGGGCGCTTCGTTCCAGGTTTTTAGGGCGTACCACCCGATGGTGATGGCCAGGATAATACTGATGAGTTCGAGGAAGCTGCCGATGCCGGTCGCCCCAGTATCACGAAACAAGAACCTGAGCCCGACATAAAACAAGACTAATCCGGCTACACCGGTGACGATAAGGGATCGGTTGAAACGCCGGTTATAACCGATCGTTGAAGGACGAGGCAGGAACCCGGCCAATATCGAGGCCAGACCGGCCGAAAGACCCAAGATACTCAGGAAGAGTCCCGCTAGATCTCCCCAGGGTATCATTCTACCTGGAGCCAACCCGAACTTCAGGGCGAGCCCCTGAGCAATCAACGAACTAGCCGAGACGTTTTCGAAGTTGGCGCTTGATCCGAGGCCAAGCACGAAGTCACCAATGGAATGCTCGGGTGAATAGATCGCGAAGTAGGTCGTTTGGTTGGCCGGCAGGTTGATTGACTGAACATTACCGCGATAAAACTTTTCGATTGAACGCGGTTCAAACACCGTTGGGCGTTCGGCCGTGGTTTCTGGCGGGATTACGGTGACTTGGTAGCCGGCTGGAACCGGGAAGAGCGTTTGAGCGGCCGGTCCGCTTCCGGGAACGAATACGGCGACCGCTGGTCGAAAGTCTTTATTAGACGGTCGGACCGGAACCACTGCCTCAACATTCACGGTTACATCCTTGGCCGGCTTCACCGAGTACAGAGAAATATCACCAGCGTGATTAATGCGGCCAAACTCAGCCCGAAAGGCCGTACTGGGATCGGCGATCTGACGGGCTGAAGACAGTTCAGGAAGGGCAGATTGGGCTAGTGCCGGGGCGGCTACTATCAGTGTTAGGAATAAGCCAGCGAGAATTCGAGCGAACATACTTTTAGTATAAACGTGAGTTAATCGTCATTCCCGCGAAGGCGGGAATCAGTTGCGCTCCGATACTGATCCTCGGGTCAAGCCCGAGGATGACGTTCTTTCTTATACTTCTTTCATACGTGGCATCGAACTAAATGCTAAATTGGAGAGGTGCGAAAAGTAGCCAGTTATCACAAACACGTTTACCCTTGGAAACTCCTGGTAGCCTTCATCGTGCTAGCCATTGCCTTGCCGTGGTTGAGCTACGTCGGACTGGCTAAAGGCGCCGCGCCGTTTCTGAAATTACCGTCCAAGGAAAACTTCCATCCGACCCAAACTATTTTCTACGACCGAAGTGGAACCAAGTTGTACGAGACAGCTGGTGGACACCAGCCCGTACCGGTCAAGCTTAATCAAGTGCCGCGCTCTGTAGTATTAGCCACGCTGGCGGCCGAGGATTCTGATTTCTATAAACATCGCGGAGTGAATCCGGAAGCCCTCGGTCGGGCGACCTACAAGACACTCGTCTCGAACGACCCGCAAGGTGGATCGACCATCACCCAGCAGTTGATTAAAAACACCTACCTTTCCAGCGACCGTACGGCCACTCGGAAACTGAAGGAAATGACCTACGCTATTGTGCTGGAACAGAAATTTACCAAGGATCAGATTCTCGAACGCTACTTGAACGAGGTGTATTACGGCCAACAGTCGTACGGCATTGCCGATGGGGCCAAGACTTACTTCGGTAAAGATCTCAATCAACTCACCCTTGGTGAAGCCTCGATGCTCGCCGGGCTGCCAAGTTCGCCGACGCGGTATTCACCGCTCGGTTCCAACCCGCAGCTCGGCAAAGAACGTCAGAAGTATGTGCTCGATCGGATGGTCAAACTGGGGTATGTCACCAAGGAGCAGGCCACCACCGCCGCCGCCGAACCGTTGACCTACGCCAAGTCGGAACAAGTCTTCCACGCGCCACACTTCGTCTTCTTCGTGAAGAACGAGTTGGCCAAGTATTACGGTGACGACACAGTCGACTCCGGCGGCTTGAAAGTCTATACCACGCTCGATTTGAATAAGCAGGCTGACTTGGAAAAGGAAGTCGCCGATGGAGTGAAATCAGTGGCGCGCTACAACGCTACCAACGGTGCCGGAGTGGCGATGGATCCGAAGACGGGCGAGGTCCTGGCCATGGTCGGTAGTGCTGACTTCAACAACGATGCCATCGATGGCAAGGTTAATGTGGCCACTTCACTGCGGCAGCCAGGCTCGAGCTTCAAACCGTTCGTTTACCTGGAAGCTCTCCAGCAAGGGAAGTCGGCCAATACGATTCTGCACGACAAACCGACGACCTGGGGCGACTTCACCCCGAAGAACTATGACGGTGGGTATCACGGCAACGTCACCATGCGCTATGCCTTGGCTAGCTCGTTGAACATTCCGGCGGTCGAGATGCTCGACCAAACGGGTATTCAACCGTCGATCGATTTGGCTCACCAAATGGGTATCACCACTCTGAACGATACGAGCCGCTACGGGTTGTCGTTAGTGCTTGGTGGCGGGGAAGTAAAATTGCTCGATATGGTCAGCGGCTTTTCAGTAATGGCGAATAAGGGGCAGTCGGTCGGACGAGCGACGGTAAATAAAGTGGTGGCACCGGGAGACAAGACTCTCTACGAACGGAAGCCGCAACCGAAACAGGTGGTCGATGAAGGTAACGCCTTTATCATGACGGACATCCTTTCTGATGCTCGAGCCCGGACGACTGGCTTCGGAAACAGTACGCCGCTCGACTTGCCGGGACGCCAAGCCGCCGTCAAGACCGGAACGACTAACAACTTCAAAGACAACTGGACGGTTGGCTATACGCCAAGTCTGGTGGTCGGCATCTGGGTTGGGAACTCGAACGGTGATGCCATGCGGGGAATCTCTGGCGTCCAAGGTGCGGCTCCGATTTGGCACGACGTGATGGTCACCTTACTCAAGGGAACGCCGGTCGAGAAGTTCGACCCCCCGAAGAACGTGGTCCGGCGCTGTGCCTGTGTTGGCGGACTCGGCGGAGGAATCCAAGAGTGGTTCTTAAAGAGCCTGAGCGTTGGTCAGCCGGGTAGCCAAGACAGTCCGCAAGCCATCCCGTCAGGAACGTTCGAATCAGAAACGCCGCCGCCGGCTATCAATGGGCGCTATCCCTACTGGACCACGGACGCCGAGGGCAAGCGCCACTATTACTATCAGTAATTTTGTTTACATTTTTCAACGCAAGCGTCGAAAAATGCATACGTTTTAGAGCTAGTGCCGTTTCGCGAGTGAATCGCGAAACTCGGTTCATATGAAAACCGCAACGAGAGTAAGAATTGTGCCTGTCGCTCGCTTGAAACCGCCTCAAATTGGCTGATACGCTAACTCGTTACCTTAGACGTACCGCGTCGAGGCGTCATATGTTGACTTTTTCCCTTGATTAAGGTATAATTTTTCAACTTTCGACGAGTGTATCTATGGCAGAACAAAAACCTACTAAAGCCCAGTTGAAGGAAGCGCAGGCACGACACCAGTCGGCGCTGTTCGGTGGCGCGACCCAAAAACCGACCTCACAGCAGGCGGAACACCAGGCGAAGGAACGCGGGGGATCACTCACCAAGGCCGCCCAGCAAAAGCAACGAGATCTTTCGGGTGATGAGACGCGCAAGCTCGAGGAACTTCGAGCCCGCAGTCAGGCGGGAAAGACCCAGTCAAAATCGCACCCACAACCGAAGGCGACTCAGAAATCGGTCGATCCGTCCGTCCAGCAGCTTCACGAGGTCACTCGTCGAAGCGACTTAGCGGCTGAGGCGGTCAGTAATATGCACCAGAATCTGAAGAAGCAGGAGCCAGACGTCAGTCGTCAGTCGTCTGAGTCAGCTACTCAACCACGTCCTCAGCAATCGGTGCCAACGCCTCGGCCAGCTCAACCTACTGAGTCTCCGGCACCACAACCGGCAGCAGCACCCCGACCAGCTCAGCCTCAAGCCGATCAACCTGTGCCACTACCACAACGTCCTGCCGCTGGCGGCCGTCGTCCCGCTCCCAGTCCCGAAGAGCTGGACACACTGCTTCGTGAAATGGCCCGTCGTTCGGCTGCGCGCCGTGCCGCCGGGGGTGCCCCGCCAGCCGGAGCTCGTCCGTCGTTAGGCGGACCGGAACGTCCGGAAGCCGCCCCAGCCTCCGAAGCCCCACCTCCACCACCAGAAGTCGAAGCGGCCGAAAAGCAGAACCCGGAAAAGCACGCTGAAATCCTTAAGAGATTACAAGCCAAGGAAGCGGCCGCTCAGCGCGACATCAAACCAATTCCGCAATCCGATCAGGAGCGGGCCGAAGAAAAGGCCGTCGAGGCCTCCGTCTCTATCCGGACCGAAGGTAACGCCATCAGCGCGGCCCCGCTTCACAAAGCCATCAGCGAACTGCAGCAAGCCATGCGGGTGCACGATGCGGTTGGAGAAGTCGAGGGCGTCAACCACGTCCAACACACCATGCCGCAACATCCGCTCTATGACCCCGCTCAGACGAGCCAACCCGTCCAAAAGCAGATGAAGGAGTCCGATGGAGTCTAATTCACTGACAGAACGCACCAAGCAGATGATCAGTAATCTTTCGGGTGACGAGAAAAAAATCGTCAAGAAGCTCGAACGGGTGCTGTTAGAAGTACGCATACCACGCCCCCAAGGTTCGGAGGAGACCCAGCCGGAGCCGCTCAAGGAGCAGGTGGCCGTGGCCGAGCAGCTTTTTACGGCGCTACATTCGATCTATCGCGGAGGGCTGACGGCTCGGTTGTTCGAGCAGGATTCAATCTCGTTTGAGATTGCCGCCTCGAACGGCCAAATCGGTTGGTATATTGGCGTACCGCTGCACCTGCAGAGTCTGGTTGAGAAACAGGTCCACGCCTACTATCCCGACGCCGAGATCACGCCCGTCCCGATGTACAATATCTTTTCGCGACAAGGATTCGTGGCCGCCACCAGCCTGGCCTTCCAAAAAAAGAACCTCTATCCGATTAAGACCTATCAGGAATTCGAAGCCGATCCGATGGCAGGAGTGGCTGGCGCCTTGGACAAGATTGCCGAAGGTGAAGGGGCCGCGGTCCAAATCATGATTGCCCCGACCGGGGGCAAGTGGCGGAAGAAAGGCCAGTCGATGGCCCGCCAGTATGCCCAAGGGAAGGGGAAAAACGGTTCGTTCGGCGCGGACGACGTCTTCGGTGGAATCTTCAAGTTTGGCGGAGAGTTGATGAGCGCGGCCACGGCCGATCCGAAGCAGGACGCGGCCGTCCCGAACCGGGCAGATGAACCGCGCAAGCTGACCCAGACCGAAGAAGAGTTTGTGGAAAAAATTGAAACCAAGGCTTCGAAAGTCGGCTACGAAGTGGTTATCCGGGTGGTCACCGCCGCTACCGACCGCGGACTAGCTGAGTCCAATATGCAGGACATTACCCGGGCCTTTGCACCCTATAACAGCCCTGATCTGAACGGTTTCAAGGAACGGGTTGCTCCGGTTCAATCTCAAGGTAAGTTGATTACCAAGTATGTCTTCCGCGACCTCGAGGGTGCCGGAAAGAAGATGATCATGAACGCCGAGGAACTGGCCGGGCTCTGGCATCTGCCGACCACCGACGTCGAAACCCCGAACGTCCGCTGGCTCGGGGCCAAGTCCGCTCCGCCTCCTTCCAATGCCCCCAAGACCGGTCTCTTGATCGGCTACAACCAGTACCGCGGAGCAGCCACCGATATTCGGATGAAGGAAGACGATCGCCGCCGCCATATGTACACCGTCGGTAAGACCGGCATGGGTAAGACGACGTTACTTAAAAACATGATCATCCAAGACAT
>SICC01000012.1 GCA_009694835.1 Patescibacteria group bacterium | reverse complement strand
CTAATCCCAAAACCGTCCGCATTACGTGGGCGGTTTTGTTTTTAGGATTCCATACGAACCTAGTTTCGCACTTCATGTGCGAAACGATGCTAGCTCTAGAGTGTTGGCATATTTGAGCCTCGGCTCAAATATGTAAATAAGTAGTGCTCCGGGACAGGGATTCGAACCCCGATTTCTTGGACCAGAACCAAGCGTCCTACCATTAGACGATCCCGGAATAGGGACTCATCTAGTGTAACTAACACCTAAACCAGGTGCGATGCGCACCTATTGCCAACCGACTATTTCCTCATTACGATTACGTCAGCAAAACGTGAGAGGAGGTGAAAACAAACAATGGCAACAAACAAAGAAGTAGCACAACAACTATGGGTACTGTGGCTCGTCCGCAGTGTCATTCTGATTGTCTTCGGTATCTTCGCGGTCGTCTGGCCGGGCTTGACCCTGGTGCTGATCGCGGTCGCCTTCGCACTGTTCCTTATTGTCGCGGGTATCGTTGACGTCATTACTGGTCTGATCAGCATCGGGAAGCGGAGCCTCTGGTTCCTCACTCTGCTGCTCGGTGTCTTGGAAGCCGGCGTGGGTGTCTACCTGCTCCGTCACTCCCTGCTCGAGCTCGGTGTGTTCATCGCCCTGGTCGGGTTGACCTTCATCGTGAAGGGTATTCTCGAAGTCATCTCTGCCTTCGACCAACCGCACACTGGTGGTCAGAAGACCTTGATGGTCCTGATCGGCTTGATCGCCGTCCTCGCTGGAGTCGTCATCCTGGCGCATCCGGTTTCTGGTGGTCTAGCATTCGTGTGGGCAATCGGTCTCTACGGCATTTTGGCCGGAGCGGTCGGAGTCGCCTTGGCGATTCACGCTCGCGACGAAGCCTAAGGCTCGTTCGAACTCAAACGACTCGCTCTGTAGCGAGTCGTTTGTATTGGGTAAAGATTTTCTAGATCGAAATGCGTTCAGCTCTGCGGTTTCGAGTGGTACAATCCAAACGATTAGTTGACTTGTTAGTCCTCTCTAAAAATGAAAAAAGAAACTCGGAAACGACTCATGCTGTTTGTGGCGTCCGTTCTGCTGATTGCAGCCGGGGCGGCCCTGTTCTTTTTGGTCGGGGTGGCGACGTCAAAGGTAGCTAAGAATGAGATTACTAAGCTTGGTCCGACACCGACCGCGGTTCCGACGGCCAAGAGGTTTTCGTTCGGGCAACTTAAGACGGAACAGATTGATCCGAGTAAGATTAAGCCGTTCGTGACTGGCATTGGTGGCCTGCACGGACTCGGATTGTTTAACGGAAACCTCTACGTCTCGTCCTGGGCTGAGAAGAAAATCTACAAAGTCGACATTGCCACTGGTCAGCGAAAGTTATTAGCTGATGAATTGAACGGTGCTCACGATATGGTTCAGGATGGGGATGGCTCAATTGTCACGCCGCTGTTCAATGAGAATCGGGTCGTGAAGATCAACTCCCAGACTGGCCAGGTCAAGACGGTCGCTACTGGATTCGACGGCCCGAACGGCATTGCTAAGGCTCGGAGTGGCGGCTACTACATTAGTAATGCCAAGAGCGGAACGGTCTCAAAGATTAATCCGGATGGCACCGTCCATCAGGTCGCGGCTAACCTCAAAGAACCGGCCGGAATTATCTCCGATCCCGACAACATTCTCTATGTGGCGCAGTTTGCCGACCCAATCAACTCAGTCATCCAGGTTTTTGATAACGGCAAGGTTCAACCCCTAGTTGGTGGGATGACTAACGCCGAGACGTTGCTGCGCGACGAAGAACGGAACGTAATCGTCGGCGACGTCGTGAATGGTAAAGCCGCTATGAGCTACTACCCGCGTGGTGGAACAACCGCTCGAACCGTACTGGTAACGGAGTTGCCTGGTCCGATGGTTGGGCCGGTTACGGACGGAACCTATCTCTACTTCGAGTCAGCGGGTGGCGATACAGTGTATCGAGTTCCGTTGCCGTAAGTGCTGTGACCCCACGGAGAATCGAACTCCGATTTCCAGGATGAAAACCTGGTGTCCTAACCGTTAGACGATGGGGCCAAGGTACCGCCCTATTGTAGCTGGACAAACGCTCAGGACTCTACTGTCCACACCCAATTTTATTGACCGTCTCGAAGCCTGGCGGTACGCTGGGTTCCGTATGCAACGAGACTCAGGGGAACCGCGATGATTAAGATGGTTAACGTCAAGAAGACGTATCCGAAGGGTATTTTGGCCCTGGAAGACGTCAACTTGTCGATTGGCGCCAATGAATTTGTCTCGATTGTCGGGGCGTCCGGTGCCGGCAAGAGTACCCTCATTCGTTTGATGATTGCTGAAGAACGTCCGTCCGAGGGAAAGATCTTCGTCAACGACCGCGACATCTCACATCTCTCGCACAAACAGGTTCCGTACTACCGCCGCAAAATCGGTGTGGTCTTCCAGGACTTCAAGCTTCTGGACCAGAAGACAGTCGGGGAGAACATCGCTTTCGCCATGGAAGTTTCTGGCATGAAGACGAGCGAGATTAAGAAGTCTGTCCCGAAGATTTTGAAGATGGTTGGGCTGTTAGAAAAACAGCAGGCCTTCCCGAAGCAACTCTCCGGTGGAGAAATCCAACGCGTCGCCATTGCTCGAGCCTTGGTCCACCAACCGAAACTCCTGATTGCTGATGAGCCGACCGGAAACCTGGACCCAGGAAATGCTTGGGAAATTATCCAACTCCTTCTGAAGATTAACCAATTCGGCACTACCGTTATTCTGGCCACTCATAATAAAGAAATCGTCGATGCCCTGCAGAAGCGCGTTGTCACCTTGAAAGACGGACATATTATTAAGGACCAGAAGGTCGGTCGTTACAGTCTGAAGAAGTAATATGAATTCCTTTACCCGCATCATTAAGTCAGGCTTCGTCAGTTTCTATCGGAACGGATGGCTCTCGGTGGCTGCTACCGGCATCGTCACCTTCGCCTTGGTGTTGGTCTCGACCTTTGTTCTCCTGCTCCTCCTCGGTTCCAGTGTGATCAAGAACATCCAGCAGAAAATCGACGTCGAGGTGTTCTTTAAAGATGACGCTAAGGTGGCCGACATCATCACCATCAAGGACCAACTGGCTCAAAACTCGAACGCCGCCTCCGTCCGCTACATCTCAAAGAAGGAGGCCCTGGAGATCTACAAAGGTCAGAACGACCGGAACCAAAAACTGCTGAATCAGATTTCCGAGGAAGCGAACCCGCTGCCGGCCAGCGTCCAGGTCAAAGCCAAGAACCCGGACAAGCTCGATGCCTTCAACCAGACGCTGGAGTCGGACTTTGCCAAGCCAATGATTGAAAGCCGGTCGGACAAAGAGAACAGGGATATTATTCAACGTCTCCAGCGGATCGTCAGCTTCATCCGGAGCCTCGGAATCTTCATTTCCTTGGTGGTCCTGACCTTCGCTATCCTGGTGGTTTTCAATACCATCCGGATTACCATCTTCTCCCGCCGCGAGGAGATCGAGATTATGCGCTTGGTGGGTGCTTCCAACTGGTACATCCGCGGACCGTTCGTGGTGGAGGGCGTCTTCTACGGCGTGATCGCTACGGCCATCGCCATGCTCATTGTGTACCTGGTAGTACTGGCATTTGGACCAGCCTTGTCAGGCTATCTGCGGGATATCAACGAGGACGTACCATCCTATTTCCGGGCTAACCTAGGCATTATCCTGGTCGTCCAGCTCATTACCGGCATCGGAGTCGGAGTGATCTCCTCGATGATTGCTATTCGCCGTCACCTCAAAGCCTAAGCGAGTAACCATATTTCCGACACCTTTCCACTGCTCATGCACAGCGTGGCGGTGTGGACAGTCAGGGTTGCTGGTAACGGTGGGATAAACCAGCCTCATTGACATCAGACATAGAAAAGAGGCGGCCAAAATGAGTCCCCGAAACAGAGTCTTTACACTAATCGATAAAGTATATAAAATAGCTTAATTAAGCGAAATATGCACTTTTTGACAAGCCCTGACAGGTACCTATAATGGCTATCATTGAGGTCATTCCAGTGCCACTCCGGTCTGCGAAACACCACATACCAATCCATGAGTAAAACAACCTCCCGACGTTTCCGAAACATCGTTAGTGCCCTGGGCGCTTCGGCTCTTTTGATTACGTCCGTCGCCGCCAGTGCGGTTCCGACCGCCATGGCAGCTGACCAGGCTGCCTCCGGGACACTGGCAGATGCTAACGCTTCAATTGACGGTACCCTCGGCTCATTGAACCAACAGGCCAGCAGCCTGTCCGGGCAGATTGAATCAGTCAATGGTCAGATCGCTCAGAATGAGTCCGAACAAGCCGCGCTGGTTCCCATACTAGAACAGAAGAAAGCCTTACTGCGCGAGACGGTACGCCAGTCCTACATCACCGGCGAACCTTCCTCAGTAGAGGTCGTGGCTTCGAACAAGTCGTTCTCCGGAGTGGTCGGTCAGCAGCACTATCGCGACCGCGTCAGTGAGAAAACCTCACATGCGGCCCAGGAAGTGAAAGAAGTTCAGAAGCAGATTGCCGGAAAGATTTCCGAAAGTAAGAAAAAGCGAGATGGTCTGACGGCCATGAAAGGCGATTTGGATCAGAAGATTACGTCTGTCCAAGCCCAGGAACAAGCCAAGGCGGCGTTGGCAGAAGCCACCCTCGGTCAGGAAAAGCTCTACCAGGAAATGAAAAACCAACAAGCCGCCCAGACAATTACGACCACCGTTGCTAAAGCGCCGACTGGTGGTAGTGGGTATAGTGCTGGCGGTGGCAGTGCCGCGGGTTTGATGGGTAGTATTGGATACGCTCGCCCTGGCGGTAACTGTGTCAACGAGCCGGGCGTAAACAACCCACGCAATGGCAATCCAATCGACTGGCCAGCCACCTCGCGGACTCCTCGGATTGGAGCAACGGCACTCTGGACCTACAACCACACTGGCGTCGTTACCGGTATCTGGTCGAATGGAGACATCGAAGTCCGTCACCAGAACTTCACGGGTGGACAACACCGCTTCCCGCGTAGTGCGTTCCGTGGATTCCGCTAGAATTCTACATACCAATCCATGAGTAAACAGACATCTCGTCATCTCCCAAAAACCGTCAGCGCCCTGGGCGTTTCGGCTCTGCTGATTGCGTCGGTAGGTTTCAGTGCGGTACCGTCGGCGGTTGCCGCCGATCAGGCTGCCGCCGCCACGACGAAAGATCAGGCCCTGGCCGCCGTCGATGGAAACCTCGGCTCATTGAATCAGCAAGCTGGCAGTCTCAATGGTCAGATTGGCGAGGTTAACGGTCAGATTTCCCAGCTCGAGGCTGAACAGGCCGTACTCTCCACCAAGCTAACCGAGAAGAAAGCCTTGCTGCGCCAGACCCTACGAGAAGCCTACGTGGCTGGTGACCCGAGCTCGATCGAAGTGATTGCCTCAAACCAATCATTCTCCGGAGTGGTCGGTCAACAGCATTACCGCGATCGTGTCAGCACCAAGACCGCCAAGGCGGCCAAGGATGTCCAAGATACCCAACAGCAACTTGATGGAAAGGTTTCCAACGCTAAACAGAAGCGAGATGGACTCGTGGCTATGCAAGCCGATCTGAATCAGAAGATTGAGACGACTAAGGCTCAGGAAGCCGCCAAGGCGGCGCTGGCTGCTCAGTCCGAGGCTGAATTCCAGAAGAATAAGCAGGCGCTTCAGCAGGAACAGATGAGTGCCGCGATTGCGACTGCTCCTAAAGCCTCGAGTAGTGGCGGCGGAATGGTTCACGGTAACAACCCGTACACACCTGGTCAGTGCACCTGGTACGTCTACAACCAGACGGGACGTGGTCAGTCAGGTAATGCTGGTCAGTGGCCGGGCGGTGGTTCTAAAGCCGTCGGATCAATCCTGATTATGCCTCCTGGAGTGGCAGGATCTGGCAGTGTCGGACACGTCGGTATCATCGTCGGCATTAGCGGCAGCGGCATCACCATCCGAGATATGAACTGGGCCGGTCCGTACATCGTAACCACTCACACCGTTCCGAATAGCGGCGCCTACCGCTACCTCTAAGTAAGCGGATAGAGACTGATGCATCCCGTTCAACGGCGTTTTTTAGTAGTAAACACAAATAACACCTATTCACGCCTAAATCGCTAAAATGACGCGTCAGGCGCGTGAGACGCCTGAAAAAGCCCTTTCTAGGCGTGATTTTTGCGTATTAAAGTGAATTTGACAACTTTTCTGTACTCCGTATAATCCGGACTTCGTGCCCATAAAGTAAGGATTTTTGACCCCATGAAAAAGAAGTTTCTCGGCCTTTTTATTTTGTCTCAGTGTGTGGCCTACACCGGCGGGTTCGCGATTGATATCGCGTTCGCCCAAGCCGAACCAACCAGTGCAGTCGTGCCGATTGCTAAGACGCAGCCGAAGGCTACGCCACGCCTGAACCTGACTGAGTTCGTGCGCGAGCCAGCTAAGGCAAACGTGACTACTGAACCAGTAGCTGTGGCTGCTACGCCAGCACCCGCTGCTACGCCGGTGCCGCCTGCACCGGTCGAAGTACCGGAACTGGTCGGTAGTGAGGGTTACGCGCGCTCAGGCGGTAACTGTGTGAACGAGCCGGGCGTCAACAACCCACGAACCGGTAACCCGATCTCATGGGCGGTTCTTTCCTCAGAGCCAACCGTTGGTGCGACGGCACTCTTTACCTGGAACCATACCGGCGTGGTGACTGGTATTTGGAAGAACGGCGACGTCGAAGTGCGTCACCAGAACTACTGGGGCGGGCAGCATCGTTTCCCACGCTCAATGTTTAGGGGATTTAGGTAAGTTACGAGTCGAGAGTCTCTCTTTGCAACCGAAGATCCTGGCCGAAGGCAATAGCGTCTCCGGCCACTTCTTCTGTGCCCATCATCGCCGCTGGTATCACGGTGAATTCACCCCAGCGGTCATTGACGGCATCAGTTCCGATCAGGGCGCTGTGAGTCCGACGGTCAGTTTCTAGCAGTGAAGGTTGCTTCGGGTTGGCTGGGCGCAGGTTGTAGGTGGTGACGGCGAGTTTACGAAGCGGTGCAGCTGGCGGACGGCTCTTTAGTAAGCCCCAGGCAGTTTGGAACAGTTCGTCTCGCCGCTGGGTCGGATTTAGTTTTACTGAATGCACCCAGCGGTCACCCCAGTCTGCCATCGATCCAGAGATGACCAATCCTTGCGCCAGCCAGCTATCTTGTCGAAGACGCCGGGCAATTCGGTGACAGAGTTTATGGAGCAGGGGCTTTAGGTCTTCCGGACTGGCGGTCGGCCGCGGCAGGACGGACGAATGACCGAGCGTCTTGGTAGCCCAATCTTCCGTGTCGATGGCGTAGCCGTTCAAGCGCAGGTGCCAGTAGTAGCCGATAATTCCAAGTCGATGCTTTAGTTCCCAGGGTTTCATGTCATGAAGGTCGAGCGGGGTACGGATGCCGGCCAGATTCATTCGGGCGGCCATGCGCCCCGCAATTCCGCAGAGGTCAGTCAGGTCGAGTTCTGCTAGGATATCTCGACGGTTACCTTCGGTGATCTCCAGTAAGCCATCTGGCTTTCGAATACTGCAGGCCGTCTTGGCTAGTAACCAGTTTGGACCAATGCCAACCGAGGATGACAGCCACTCACCGACTTCATCCCGAATGCGCTGTTTAATATCCACCCCAATCTCACTGGCTCGGTCCCATTCGCTTGGCTCCAGCCAGAGCGCAATCTCATCGACCGATCGCGGCTTACAGATGCCGCGGTATTCCTGCATGATGCTTCGGAAACGGCGATGGACGACTCGGTACTTGTTCGGGGTCGGCGGCAGAATGACGATGTCCGGAATCAGTTCCCGGGCCTCGGCCACCTTGGTACCCGTTTTCACCCCGAACTTCTTAGCTTCGATGGAGGCGGCCACAATCGTTCCGCCAGGGGAGTCGACCGGCGCAATGCCAACGGAGCGTCCACGGAGCGAGGGACGTGATTGCTGTTCCACCGTGGCGAAGAAGGAGTCCATGTCCAAATGGAGCACCTTCGGCATGTCACTCGAAGAAATTAGTTTCTACCAGCCGCCAATACATCTCGTCCTGAGAGTAGGAGAGGGTGGCATCGCCGATCTCGGTACTGACGGCGAAATAATGGATCTTGTCGCCGCCCCTATTCTCGACGTGGTGGAGGTTTACGCCCTGTACCCAGTAGCGTCGGCCGCGCCACCGCATGATGATTGGTACTAACTTACCGTCATCAAACTTGGCGAGCACGGATACTTTATCGGCGAGAGTCATTGGTCCCATAACGTATCTTATGGTATACAAGTGTATACCTAGGTCAAGCGAGTGAGTATCCGGGCGCATCACTTTCCACCGCGCTACAATGGTGCGGTATGTTCGGATGGAAACGGAAAAAACGAAAACCGATTACCGGCTGGCGACGCTGGTTAGTTTTGGCGGTCGTGCCAGCGATTGTCGTTTTTGCGGTTGGCTTCTATGCCGGCAAGTATGGCATCCCACCGCGAGACTATGTTGCTGGCAACCGAGGTAAGGCGGCCGATCTCAACCAGTTCTTCCAGGTCAAAAAAACCATTGAGGATCGCTATCCAAACAAGGTCAACACACAAGATCTAATTACGGGAGCTACGAGCGGTTTGGTCCAAGGACTTGGTGATCCCTATAGCGTCTATCTTAATAAGAGTCAGGTGAAAGATTTGGAATCTTCGTTGTCTGGCGAGGTCGAAGGCATCGGAGTGGAAATCGGCTTGCAGAACAATAAGGCTACGGTCATTGCACCAGTGGCTGGTTCTCCGGCCGAGCAAGCGGGAATCAAAGCCGGGGACGTGATTACGGCGGTGGGTGACGACCCGACGGACGGCCTGACGATTGATGAAGTGGCCGACAAGATTCGTGGTGACAAGGGAACTCAGGTGAACGTCACGGTGCAAAGTCCCGGAGAGACTACCCCGCGAACGCTGACGATTGCTCGCGACACTATTAAGTCACCAGCGGTCACCTTGACCTACCGTGACGACATCGCCATCATCGAGCTCTCACGCTATGGAGAGGACACTATGGATGAGTTGAACAAGGCCGTCACCGATATCCAAGCCAACCATCCAAAGGGAATCGTCCTCGATCTTCGTTCCAATCCAGGCGGGTTCTTAGATGGTGCCGTCAGCGTATCGGGCGTCTTCCTCAAGGAAGGGGTGGCAGTCAAAGAGCAATTCAAAGATAAGACCGAGACGCAGTCGGTAAAGGATGACGGCCGGCTGGCCGATATACCGTTAGTGGTTCTCGTGAATCGAGGTACGGCCTCAGCGGCCGAAATTACGGCTGGGGCACTCCGAGACAATCGCCACATCCCGTTAATTGGCGAGCGTACCTACGGCAAGGGCAGCGTTCAGGAGTTGATTCACTTGGACGCCGGGGCTGTCCTTAAGTTGACTATCGCTGAGTGGCTCACCCCGAACGGCACGTCTATTTCCAAAGAAGGCCTCAAACCGGATGTTGATGTTTCGTCCGACAATCCTGACGCCCAACTGAATGCGGCGATTGAAAAGTTGCAGTAGAAGTTACTCCGAAGCTTTGTAGTTAAACCGAACAACGCTCGTCACGTCTCGTTTAAACAGGGTTTCCTTTGGGTTGTTTTCGCTGCTCAGGAGCGTGTAGGCTTTGCCCTCACGGTGGAATGACTCAGGGACCTTTACGGAACAGAATACCCGATCCTTATTTTTAACCTGCTCGTTGAAATTAAGGCTGGCTTCACCGTTTGCGTCAGTCTGCCGAACGACCGCGGAGAGCGCGAGCGGGTTCTTACCGACTTTGCAGGAGGGAACGTATTGGACGCCGCTTAATCGCTCATTCAGTTTGCCTGGTTTGGCCGTGTCTAAATGAGTAATAACGGTTAGCTGGGTTTTACCGCTCGACGCCAGGGTATTCACCGCCGCCGTCAGACCGAAGGCCATAACGCCGGCTAAGGCCACCTGAGCGACCGTTTTGAGACCAAATGAGGGTATGTTCATAGTGAATTCAAAGACGTGAAAATTGGCTTAATATAGCATAAAATTGGCTTATAGTCAACCCTCTGCGGGCGCTGCGCGTAGCTAGAGTCGAACCGCCAGACGCGGTACGATAGGTCGGTATGAAACGCAGTCACCGCCAAGTTTCGCTGATTTTAAATGAGGACGTCGAAGGCGTTGGGTTCGCTGGTGCCTTGGTGACGGTGCGGGCTGGGTACGCTCGAAACAATCTTTTGCCCAAATCGTTGGCCGTTGTGGCCACCCCGCAGTTACAGGCCGAACGCCAAACTGAAATTACCAAGGCCGAAGCTCGCCGCGAAAAGGAAGTGGCCGAACGCCAAGCCGTGGCCGAGAGCCTGGCCGCCGAACCGCTGGCCGTGAAACTGAAAGTCGGCCCAAGCGGACGGGTATTCGGATCGGTCACGCCGACAGAATTCGTCAAACAGGTGAAGACCCAGCGGAAAGTCGATCTGGATCCGAAAAAACTCCACGGTTTGCCGGTGGCCGGTCTTGGCAGCCATACCGTCTCTGCTAAACTTGGTCTAGGCGTGGTGGCACAAATCACCCTTCAGGTAACTGGAGAGAAAGCCCTAGCCGCCAAGACTGAGAAGAAATCCGTCCCCGCCACACCCAAGGAACCTGCAACGACCTAATGCTTACTCAATCGACTCCCCCGACTTCCAGGGGAGACGATTCCCTCCGAATCGGAGGTTTTTGTGCGTGAAGTTCAAACCAAGTTCATTTTCATTACGGGCGGTGTCGTCAGTTCCTTAGGTAAGGGTGTGACTACGGCAGCTCTCGGTCGATTACTTAAAGCCCGCGGTAAGAAAGTATCAATTCTCAAAATTGATCCCTACATCAACATTGACCCAGGAACGATGAACCCGTATGAACATGGTGAAGTGTTCGTAACGGCTGACGGAGCCGAGACTGACCAAGATCTCGGCCACTACGAACGGTTCATCGATGAAGAGTTGATCCACGAATCGAACTTCACGACCGGCCAAATTTACCAATCATTGATTGACGCGGAACGCCGCGGTGACTTCCTGGGCAAGACGGTTGAAGAAGTCCCGCATGTCACTAACGAAATTATCCGGCGTATTCACGCGGCGGCTGAAAAAACTAAAGCTGAAGTGTTATTGGTCGAACTCGGCTCAACGCTTGGCGACATCAAAGGCATGGCCTTCCTCGAAGCTTTCCGAATCCTTCGTCACAAGGAAGGTCGGGATAACTGCCTGTCTGTCCACGTCACGTTACTGCCGCACTTGAATACGACGGGAGAACTGAAGACGCGGCCCGCGCAATATTCCGTTCGGGATTTACGAAGCTATGGTTTGCCAACCAACGTATTGGTGGCTCGGGCTGATAAAGATATTTCTGATGAGGTGCTCGATAAGCTTTCAATTACCTGTGATATCGATCGCGAAGCCATCGTTCCGATGTCGACCACCAAGAATATTTACGACGTGCCGGTACGGTTGGAGCAACGCGGCCTTGGCGAGTATATCGACAAGAAACTTGGCTTGGGCGGAACCACCTCGAATCTCAAAGAGTGGGCGGGGATGGTTGAGAAGATTGAGAAGCTGAAACACGAGCAAGATCTGGAAATTGCTATCGTCGGAAAGTACGTTGAATTGACCGATGCGTATATTTCTGTCAGTGAAGCGGTTAAATCAGCCGGTTTGGCGCATGACCGCGGCGTGAAAATTCGTTGGGTTAACGCTGAGGACATCGAGAAGGAGGGCCCACGGTTACTCGACGGTGTGAACGGCGTGGTCGTACCGGGCGGATTCGGTGATCGCGGGATTGAAGGCAAGATTATGACCGCCAACTGGTGCCGCGAGAACAAAGTACCGTACCTCGGACTCTGTCTCGGCATGCAGGTCCTCACCATTGAATTCGCCCGACATGTGCTCGGTGAAGAGACGGCCAACTCGGCGGAGTTTGATCCGAAGACCAAGCATCCCGTCATCCATTTGATGGAAGCCCAGCAGTCCGTCTATACCAAAGGTGGCACCATGCGGCTCGGGAATTATCCATGCAAATTGATTGACGGCTCGTTAGCTAAGGAAGCCTACGGCGAAGATGAAATTGAAGAGCGGCACCGCCACCGCTATGAGTTCAATAATGAATACCGCGAGCAATTAGAGAACGCTGGCTTGCGCGTAGCCGGAACGACCCCGGACGATGTCCTTGTTGAAATCGTCGAAGTAAAAGATCATCCGTTTATGGTTGGCTCACAGTTCCATCCGGAATTTAAGTCCCGTCCCAACCGGGCCCATCCACTATTCAACGCATTTGTCGGGGCAGCGATCAAAAAAACCGCACCAAGTACGACACGGACAGCTAAGAAGAAAGCGCTTTAGATTCAACCTAGGTCTGGCGTATACGGAAGCTATTGGGGGGTTTGTCAGCGTCTGGCCACTGTTTTTTCTCAGCGGCAAGTAGGGCACCACCTTCAAGCATTCGTTTGCGGGGACTACTAATCGAACCAGACTCCACCGTTACCACTGTGCCATTCTTGCTCCCCAAATCTCTGAAATGAAGTTGGCGCTGCAAGGATCCGATTCGCAATTCGAAATGCTCCCTGCTTGCGTACTCGCCCAGCTCCAGCTCTGGAGTAGTTTCCCTTCCAATAACTAGCCGAGGATAGCATATAATCTTTCCGTCGGGGAGAGCATCACGTACGGCTTTTGGTATTTCCGCCTCTACTTCATCAGAATCGCTAAAGATAACGTAAGCTTCATCACCACCATCTGGGTTACGAAGTACATAGATATTGTCTTTTTTCCACTCATTGCTGTCGCCAACTTCGTAACGAGTAAGTTCCAGGTGATTCTCAGACCCAAGGTCGATTCGAATCTTCCCATCAAAATACCGACCGACTTCAAGCTCGCCACGATCATTGATGCGGTGGTCTTCAAAGTCGTTCAGGTCAAACCGTTGAGGCGGTTGTTCGTTACGAGGGCTCGATTCATTTCTCGTAGCAGGTAAAGATACCATAAAAGGCTCTGTTGTCAATTAAATAAGCCTAAGCCGAAACCGGCTCGACGAAGACTTCCGTCTTCTTGTGGCGACTGCCGGAGAACGTTCGCTTAGCAATCTGGCGGAACTTCACGGTGCCCGTAACGGTCGTGAACAATGAATCGTCTTTACCCTTTGAGACGTTCAAACCGGCCACGAACTGAGTGCCGCGTTGGCGAACGAGGATTGAACCAGCGTGAATAGTCTGGCCGTCGTAGGCTTTGACGCCAAGCCGCTGGCCCGCTGAATCGCGTCCCAGTCGGGTAGTACCGCCGGCTTT
Organism: Patescibacteria group bacterium; assembly: GCA_009694835.1. Classification (GTDB taxonomy): domain Bacteria; phylum Patescibacteriota; class SICC01; order SICC01; family SICC01; genus SICC01. The sequence continues at coordinate 5,546 of SICC01000012.1, read as the reverse complement.
AGTATGGGCCATAGTTTAAGTTCGTTCTAAGATTATTAGTTCGTGGATGACCCGCTGTTTCGGTCGGGCGACGTCAATCGAGTTCCTTCGGTTGAGTTCCGTGAGTGCGAGGCCTTCAGGAACGGGTCGAATTACAGTGTAACCAAGCGCCAAAACTCGGTCAACGAGGGTAAGCCTGCGAATTTCGTTTTTAAGCTTCCAAGCCGGCAGCGTAATCACCAACCGCTGGCCTAGTTTTAGGAAGTTCCGAGCGGTTTCAAAGAACTTCAGCATGATTGGTTCAACCTCGGCGATAGTTCGTTCAACCACCTCATCATTCGTATTGGGAGCGACGAGTTCACCCAAATAGCCTTCGGTAGCAATAACGGCTGGCTCACTAATTGGTAACGGTTGAGTGGCATCGTGAACACTGACGTTCCACTTTGGCAGTCCCGACCGCTTACCGAGCCATTCTAGATTCTTCTTGGCATCACTAATGGCCTTCGGGTCGACGTCCGATCCATACGTTGGATGATCAAGAGCAGCTGATTCTAGTAGTAATCCACCGACGCCGCAGAAGGGGTCGTATACGGCAGTCGGCTCATTCTTCGTAGCTATGTTAACCATGGCGCGGGCTAACTGTGGCGGGAGCATGCCGCGCTTGGAGTCACTCTTTGGTTTGTCATAGTCGCGCACCGAGAATCCTTCGAAGTCGGGAATCCAGGTAGTCTTACCGCCGCGCCAACCGTCATTCGTTTCGAACAGGCACCACTCGGCGCCTTTTGAAATCAGATCGTTGTGTTTCACTTGGGCCAAATTCAGCGGTTCCGTGGATTGGACGAATCCTGAAGAAATGCTGATGGTCTTCAGTCGGCGCTTGCTGCGCATTAATAATCCACCGACGTCGGCTTTGCCGTAGATGCTAATGCCAAAGCGCAATTTTTGATCGCTACTGGTAGCATCGACTAAAGCGTCAATCATGTCTTCCGCGGTCGACAACGTGCGGTTCAGTAACTCCACCACCTTCAGTGTTCCACCGAGCGGCTTCGGATTGATTCCTTCGATGAAGACGGCCGCGTCATTCAGCGGCTGAGGGTTTTCTTTAAGCGCATGTAACTCGGCGATAGAGAGCGCAGGGTTGCGTCCGAGGACGGCAGCGTATCGTTGATTGGACATAGTGTTTACCATGGTACCAATGAAGACGATTTCACTGACGAAACACAACCACGACGAGGTCGCGGCCGAGACCGTTGAGATATTGCAGGAAGGCGGCGTGGTGTTGTTGCCGACGGACACCGCCTACGGTTTAGCGGCCGCCGCCGACTCGGCCAAAGGTATTGAATATGTCCTAGAGTTGAAGGGGCGCGATGCAAAACAGCCGCTTTCGGTGATAGTGCCAGACCGGCCAGATGCGGAAAAGCTCGCGGAGTTCAATGAAGCGGCATCAAAACTCTGGAATGCGTTTATGCCTGGTTCGCTGACACTAGTCTTGCCCGCTAAAAAAGACGTTGGACTAAATCCGACTGTCATCAAGGACGGATTGATTGGGTTACGCCAACCAGACTCTGTGCTGTGCCGGGAGATCGGCGAGCGGTTTGGAAAACCGTTCACGGCCACCAGTGCTAACCGTTCTGGACAACCACCAGCCTATGAACCGGACGAATTCTTGAACTCATTGCCGGGCGACGCTCTACCGCATTTAGTCATCAACGCCGGTCAGTTACCGATGGTTCCCGTCTCGACCGTGGTGAAAGTCGGCGACTCAGTCGAAGTGTTGCGCGAAGGTGCTATTGCGGCGGCTGATATCATGAAGGCGATAGGAGAATAACCATGCCGTGTGAACAAGAACCAGGAGACGTCCCTCATTCCGATCATTCGTTACCGTTCCTTCCGGAGCCAAAACCGCCGAGGATATTGAGTTCAGAAGAGGAGGCCGCCGTTCGGGTTCGCTCAGAAGCATTCTTGAAAATTCCAGCCGTACGTTTCGAAGTCGAAGAACGTAGAATAGCAGAAGAGGAAATGAATGAGTCTGGCTAAGCATGATCCCGAGATCAACGCCGCTATCGAGAAGGAACTGAAGCGGCAGACGGAAGGCATCGAACTGATTGCTTCGGAGAATTACGTTTCTCAAGACGTTCGTGAGGCGACTGGTTCTGTTCTGACCAATAAGTACGCTGAAGGATATCCCGGTAAACGCTATTACGGTGGCTGCGAGTTTATCGATATCGTCGAAGACGTAGCGCGCGAACGAGCTAAAGAGTTGTTTGGGTCGAAGTTTGCCAATGTCCAGCCACACTCTGGATCGCAAGCCAATATGGCGGTCTATATGGCCTTGCTCGAGCCGGGCGACACTATTATGGGACAGTCGTTGGCCGAAGGCGGCCACCTGACTCACGGCTCACCAGTGAACTTCTCTGGCAAACTTTACAACGTGGTGCCGTACGGACTCGATCCGAAGACGGAGTTGGTCGATCTAGATCGAATGGCGGAAGTTGCTAAGGAAGCCAAACCGAAACTGATCATGGCTGGCTATTCGGCGTATCCGCGAGAACTCGATTGGGCCCGGATGCGGGAGATTGCTGATTCGGTTGAGGCGTATCTGGTGGTAGACATGGCACATATCGCTGGACTGATTGCGGCTGGGGTTCATCCAAGCCCAGTGCCGCATGCCCATGTGGTCACGACCACGACACACAAGACGCTCCGCGGTCCGCGCGGCGGGATGATCATGACGAACGACGAGGAGTTGGCCAAGAAGATCGACAAAACAATATTTCCAGGGATCCAGGGTGGTCCGCTGGAACACGTCATCGCCGCTAAAGCGGTTTGCTTTGGCGAGGCACTGCGGCCTGAGTTCAAAACGTATATCGAACAAGTCGTAAAGAATTCCGCAGTTTTGGCCGAACAGTTAATGGGCGATGAGTTCAAGCTGGTCAGTGGCGGAACCGACAATCACTTGATGTTGGTCGACCTGCGGCCATTCAACGTGACCGGTAAAACGGCTGAGGAAGAACTCGATAAGGTTGGCATTACGCTTAACAAGAACACCGTCCCGAATGATCCGGAATCACCGTTCGTTACGAGCGGGGTTCGGGTTGGTACACCGGCTGTCACCACCCGCGGAATGAAGGAACCAGAGATGGAACGAATTGGCGCGTTGATGACCAAAACACTTCAGAATACGGGCGATGAAAAGGTCTACGAAGAAGTCCGCAAAGAAGTGAAAGCCCTGACCAAAGACTTTCCACTGCCGTAACTCAGTAATATCGTTGTCATTCCCGCGAAGGCGGGAATCAGTTGCACCCCGATACTGATCCTCGGGTCAAGCCCGAGGATGACAAAGACTCCAGCGCGGGAACGCGCTCTCTTTTGAATGCACCAGTACAATAGAACGGTATGACATTACTCGAACAATTGAATGAGGATCAGCGGAAGGCCGTCGAAGCCACAGACGGGCCAGTCTTAATTTTGGCCGGTGCGGGTTCGGGTAAAACGCGGGCACTAACGTTTCGAGTAGCCTATTTGATTCAAGAAAAAGGAATTGATCCGTCGAATATTCTAGCTGTGACGTTCACCAATAAAGCCGCTGGTGAAATGAAAGAGCGGATTCAGAAGTTACTCAGCGCGAACGGCCAGAGCAGCACGTTGCCAACCATCGGAACGTTCCACGCTATTTGTGTTCGCATTCTCCGCAAGGACGGTCCGAAGATTGGGCTGAGTTCCAGCTTTACAATTTATGATGCGCACGATTCCAAGGTCGCCATCAAGACGGTCATGGATTCGCTCCAGATCTCGCAGAAACAGTTCAATCCTGGCTATGTGGCTCATGAGATTTCGGCTGCTAAGAATGAACTGGTCGACGCCGCCAAGTACGGTGAGCTGGCTTCCGACTTCCAACAGCAAACTATCGCTTCCGTGTACCGCGAGTATCAGAAGCTACTGAAACGGAATGACGCTCTCGACTTCGATGACCTATTGGTAGAGGTGGCGCGATTGTTTTCGACCAAGCCGGACATTTTGGCGAAGTACCAACAGATCTGGCAGTACGTCATGGTTGATGAGTACCAGGACACCAATCACGTCCAGTACACCATGACCAAACTCCTAGCCCAGAAACATCGGAACATCTGCGTCGTTGGTGACCCAGACCAAGGAATCTACTCTTGGCGTGGGGCTGATATCCGAAACATCTTAGAGTTCGAGCAGGATTATCCCGACGCCACGGTCGTTAAGCTGGAACGCAATTATCGTTCGACTCAGACTATTCTGACTGCGGCTCAACAAGTAATCGAGAAGAATCAGGATCGTAAGGAGAAGAAGCTCTGGACGGAAGCTGGGCCGGGCGAAAAGATTACGGTCTACGAAGCTCGTAATGAACGGGAGGAAGCCGACCAGGTCATCCGCGAAATTCGAGAACGGCAACGGAGCGGCGGTCCGCTGAAAGATGTGGTGGTGCTCTACCGTACCAACGCTCAAAGTCGAATCGTTGAAGAACGGTTGATGCAGGCCAGCCTGCCGTACAAAATTATTGGCGGCGTGCGATTTTATGAACGCAAGGAGATCAAGGATGTTCTGGCGTATCTGACTATTCTCCATAACCCAAACGACGCTTTGGCCTTCAAGCGAGTGATTAATATTCCGACGCGCGGTATCGGCGCTAAGGCCGTTCAGGTGCTGGTCGATACGGCCGACCGCCAAGGCGTGTCGCTTTCGGCTGTGATAGAAAAAGCTGAAGAAGTACGTGACCTAGCACCGGGGAGTCGTCGAGCGGTTCAGCGATTTGCCGAACTCTATGGAAAACTGAAAGCAGCTGCCGGGGACGAGACGGTCGATGGGTTAGTTCATCAAATCATCACCCAGACGGGATACGCCCAGTGGATTGATGATGGTTCGGTCGAAGCCGCCGCTCGGCTTGAAAACTTGGCCGAACTTTCTTCGGTGGCCAAACGCTACGACCATCTGAAAGGCGAAGAAGGTTTGTCCGTCTTCCTTGAAGATGTGGCGTTGATTACTGACGTTGATACCTATGACCAAGCCGCCGATGCGGTTACGTTGATGACGCTCCATGCTGCTAAAGGTCTGGAGTTTCCGGTGGTGATGATTGTCGGAATGGAAGAAGGAATTTTCCCGCATAATCGAAGTCTGCTCGAACCGAACGAGATGGAAGAAGAACGACGCTTGGCCTATGTCGGAATCACTCGGGCGATGAAGAAACTCAGCCTGTTGCACGCCACGTCGCGAGTGCTCTATGGAAACATCCAGTCCAACTTACCATCACGATTCTTGGCCGATATTCCGGAAGAACTGATCGACGTTACGTCCGCGTCGAACGCGCCGGCCTTTGGGAAAAGCATGGCCGATCTCGATCCGACCGACGGCAATCAGGAAATGGACTACCTCGAAGCCGGCGATACGGTCATCCATCCGAAGTTCGGCTCCGGAACGGTCAAGGAAGTCGATGATTCTGTGCTGACGGTTGAGTTTGAATCAGTTGGCATCAAAAAGCTGTCCTCGGCCTTTGCTGGAATGCTGAAAAAAGGTTGATGAATATGAAAACGCTTTTAACC
>SICC01000011.1 GCA_009694835.1 Patescibacteria group bacterium | reverse complement strand
TTGGTCACAGTTGGCATTATACCTACCTTTTTTAGTTTATTATTCTAACTACTTTTATAGTATATATGGTAGCTTGCTAATTTCCTAGTTAGCTTAATAACAAAAGTAGTATACGTTTGTATACCTTATGCGTCAAGCGCTATATATAGCGGAAAATCGATGATTGATACCACAATATACAATGTCATTCCAGCGAAAGCGGGAATCAGTTGCACCTCGAGACTGATCCTCGGGTCAAGTCCGAGGATGACAAGTTGGAGTTATTTAGGTGACGGGTTGGGTGACGGAGGCGTCGCGACGTAATCCGACACTTTGTATTCTATTCCCCGGCGGAGCTGACCTTCCTTGCCGACTGCACCGAGATCTTTGCCGTTAATCAGCACCTGCGTACTGCCTGCGTTTGAGGTGGTGAGCAACACTCGCTCTTTGGCCGTAAACACCTGACTCGTATTCGGCAGCAGGAGCCCTTGGAAAGCATTCTTACCATCAACGTTGATGGTCACGTGGGCACTGTTTGGCCCAATTCGGACAATGAAGAGGAAACCGGTTTGCGGTGCCGGTGATGCCGACGGTCCTGGTGATCCCGTCGCCACGATTACCGATCGCTGCTCAACCCGCTGACGGCCATTCTTATTCTTGGCCACCACTCGCAGACTGTTGGTTCCTGGGAGTAAGCGGACTTCTTCCTTGAAGGCTCCGTCCGTATCGGTTGGGATGGGCTGTCCGTTAATCGAAAGAGCCGCGCCCGGGTCAGTCTCACCTTTGACGGTAACGGTTTCGGATGAACTAGTGCTGCCGCCAGACGGACTGGTGACTTCGAGCTTCGGCGGGGCGGCAAAGACAGAAACTTGGGTGAAAAGATAGGAAACCACAATGAACAGAACCAGCGCGCCAGCAATGTAGCCAAGCGTTCGCGGGGTGATAGTCAACTTTGGAGTATCAAACTTCTCGCCCGGAACCACAAAGTGATCTTTGTCCTTGGTTCTCGGGGTGAGTCCGCGTTCACGTTTGTACTGAACTAATACTTCATCGACCGGAAAACCCAGAAACTGCGCATAGTTTTCTAAGAAGCCGCGCGCGTAGACTTCGGCCGGCATCTTAGCGAATTCACCATCTTCAAGGGCTTTGATGTACTTCTTACTGATCTTGGTATCGGTCGCGACCTGATCCAGACTCAATTTTGCCGTCAGTCGAACCGTCTTCAGCTGTTTGCCAAGCGGTTCGTCACTAGAGAGTTCGTGTTTTTTGAATTGAGCCATGCCTAACTACCTTACCGCATGTGGTTCTGCCAGTCCGAATTAGGCTTATTGCCGGGGTACTATTCAAAGGCTTGGGACGAATGTTTCCAGTCATAGTGATTTTCGCCTTTCGACGTAATCTCGTAACCGCCGTCTTGCGAAGGCTCAAGGTAACCCTTGGCAACGAGTACTTCCATCACTTCCGTAACGGTCTCGGATTCGGAATCTACATCCAGTAAACGTGAGATAACTTCCTCAGGCTGCCCGTGTCCCACGGCAGCCTCCAGAGCACGGTACTCGACGATGCTGTCAGGTTCGCTCTGTTCCGTTGATCGATTCATATGAATTGAATGGTCATTGGTTAGCAGCCGATAGTACTATACCTCGTCCGAATCAACAAGAATGTCGCGCGGTTTGGCGCCCTGGCCAGGGCCGATGATGCCATTGTCCTCGAGCTGATCCATGATCCGAGCCGCGCGCGCGTAGCCGATTCCCAACCGACGTTGGAGTAACGAGGTTGAGGCTTTCTTCAGCTGGACGACCGTATCCTTGGCCTCGTCGTACATCGGGTCGACGTCACCGTCGGTCGCCGCACCGCCACCCTGGCCGCGTTCCGGTTGTTCCGTAACCGATTCGTCGTAGACCGGCGTGCCTTTGCCTTTGAGGAAGTCCGTCAGTTGTTTGATCTCCCGGGCTTCGACGTAGGCTCCCTGGACCCGAATAGCTTGCGGCGCGTTCGAGGCCTGGAAAAGCATGTCGCCGGCGCCGAGGAGTTTTTCTGCTCCGGACTTGTCGAGAATCGTCCGTGAGTCCACCGCCGAACTGACATTGAAGGCCACCCGGCTCGGGAAGTTGGCCTTGATCACGCCGGTAATCACGTTCACGGACGGCCGCTGGGTGGCGATAATCAGATGAATGCCCGTCGCCCGCGCTAGCTGGGCGATTCGCGTAATGGTGCCTTCGACGGCCTTGCCAGCCACCTGCATCAGGTCGGCCAACTCATCGACCACGATCACCAAGTACGGCAGTTCGTCCTTCTTGTGCGACCGGTTGTACTCAATGATGTTTCGCGCCCCGTCGTCCTGGAATAACTTGTAGCGTCGTTCCATCTCGCTGACCACCCACTTGAGAGCGTTGATGACTTTCGGCGGATCGACAATCACCGGGGCCAGCAAATGCGGAATGCCGTTGTAGTTGGCGAGCTCCACCCGCTTTGGATCAATCAGCAGCAATCGCAAATGCTTTGGCGAATGCGTATAGAGCAGGCTCATCAGAATCCCGTTGATGGCGACCGACTTACCCGACCCCGTCTGGCCGGCAATCAGGAGATGCGGCATCGAGGCCAAATCAGTGATCGTGGCGTTGCCGGACACATCAAGACCCAGGGCGAGCGGGAGCGCCCCACCCTTCTTCCAACGGTCAGTGCTGAACAGTTGGTGCAGCCGAACGGTGGCGGCCTTGCGGTTCGGAACCTCGATGCCAACCGACGATTTGCCCGGAATCGGTGCGTCAATCCGAATCGGGTGGGCCGCCAAGGCCAGGGCCAGGTCGTTGGAGCGCTGGGTGATATCAGTGACTTTCACACCCGGAGCCGGCCGCAGCTCGTACTGGGTGACGGTCGGACCGACGTTGACGTTCTCGACCTTGGCTTCCAGGTTGAAGTTAGCCAAGGTCTGCTCGATGATTTGGCCCAGCTGTTTGGTATCGCCGGCGTCGGCTTCCGACGTCTGATCGTTCAGTAGCGAAAGTGGCGGCTGTTCCCAAGCCGTATCGACCGTGCGCGGCTGGAAGTCCGGTTCTTGAGCTTTGGCTTTCGCTTGATCGGGACGAGGCGGTTCGGTGGGTGTGACCGGAGCGGCCACGCGCTCTTCCTCTTTCGGAGACGGGGACAGGCCTTCCGGGAAGGCCTGTCCCCGTTCCTGGTTCTTCCGAGGCTGTCCGAACATCACCAACACACCAACCGCGGTCATAGCAATGAAAATCAGGAACGAGATTAGACTGCCGACCGCGTAGGATGTGGTGGCCGTCAGACCATGGCCAAGCAATCCCCCGAACTGACCATCCATAGCCGTCTGGAGCTGATCTGTCTTTACAAACAAGTGGAGTAATCCGGCCAGACCAATGATGATGACGATTCCGCCGACCATCACTCGTGGTGACGGTTCACGTTTTCGAATCAGGTTCACGCCGTAGTAAATCATCAGGATGGCAAACAGAAAGGCGGTCAGTCCCAAGGCTTGGCCGCCCCAATGAGCTACGGCTGTTCCGACTGGCCCGCCAAGGCGGAACAGGGACAGCAGCAACACCACACCAACTAACGTAAAGAAGATTCCCCCGACCAAACGAGCAGTTTCCGGATCGAGCAGCGGCTCACGTTCAACTTCCTGCTGACGTTGATTACGCCGACGAGTGGCCACGGCCTTCTTGGCCGCCGCACTGCGCGAACGCTTATATGAATTTTTTCGTTTAGCCATGTTTGTTTACTCTGTGCTCAATTCTACCCGAAGCGCCCCGTTCAGGCTGATTATTCCGTCAGTTTCCGGTGCCATAGCTTAGTCAGGAAATGACGGGCTTCCGGTAAGTCGAAATGCCAGGTCAGGATGAGGTAGACGATGGCACCAACCACCGAGGCCGCGATGGCCTGAATGGCGAAGAATCCGACCGTGGCACTTTCCTGTAGTCCCTGGATGAAGTAGTCGACTCCATAGAGCGTGCCGTACATGGCCAGTCCCATAATTGCCGCCGCAATGACGATTTTGGTAATGCCTGAAAACATCGTGCTGTCCTCGAGTTCCGGAACTTTACCGGAGAGGAAGAAGAAGAGCAGTCCGAGTTGGATGACGGACGCGGCCGACAAGGCTACGGCCAGGCCGATGACCCCGAAGAAGTGCGAGAAGACTAACGCGCCGATGATGTTCAGTCCCATGGCTACACCGGCGATGATCACCGGCGTCTTAGTATTCCGAAGCGCGTAAAAAGCTTTGCTCATGAGTGGAATGAGAGCTTGGGCGAACAGACTAACGGCCAGAATTCCCAACAGACTGGCGACGTAGCGGGTATCGGAGAAATCGAACTTTCCGGCCCCGAAAATCAATCGAACAATCTGACCGCGCAGCAACAGCATGGCAATCGAGATCGGGATGACGAAGAACAGAATTTGGCGAATGACCGTCGTGAGGTTCTGAACATACAACTCTGTCTGCTTAGTCTCGGCGGCTTTGGCTAAGACTGGAAAGACTGAGGTCGCAAAAGACAGTCCAAAGACGCTCACTGGCACCATCGCCAAACTGGTGGCCAGGAAGAACTGCGAGATCGATCCAACGCGCAACGTCGAGGCGATAATCGTCTCGACCAGATAATTGATTTGGACAATACCAACCCCAATGGTCGTCGGAATCATCAACCAGAAAATTCGTTGTACCCCGGGTAAACGCCAATTGAGGCTGGGTTTGAAGCGGAATCCCGTCCTCGAAGCGGCAATCAGTTGCATCACCATCTGGAGGAAGGCCCCGAGTACGACACCGTAGGCTAGGTACACTAAGCCTTTTTCCGGTGCCACCAACGCCCCGGCGATGATACCGAGGTTATAGAGCAACGGCGCGGTGGCGTAGGCCACGAACCGCTGATTGGACTGGAGGATACTACCGAATACGCCAGAAAGTCCGAAGAAGATTGGCGAGAGCAGCATCACTCGAGTCAGCTCCACCGCTTGGTCCATCTGGGCGGCCGAGAATCCTGGAGCTACCAATGGCGTCAGTTGTGGCGCAAAGATCCAGGCCAGTGAGGCCGCGATCACAATCAATATTGTGCCGATGGTCAGGACGACCGAGGCAATCTTATTGGCCTTGTCCGGCTCACCACGCGCTAAGTAGCCAGCAAAAATCGGAATGAAAGCCGCCGAAACCGCCCCGAAGATCAGGACGTTGAACAGGAAGTCCGGAACGCGGAAGGCCGCATAGTACGTATCCAGGTCGGCACCAGCCCCAAAGCCGGTTGCCAGTAAACGGTCGCGGAGCAGGGCCAGCAATCGACTGGCAAAGTAGGCCACGCCGAGCAGTAGGGCCGCGCCATTCACCGTCGAGGCGAACCCGAAGAACCGCTTGATGGTACTCCCGACCTGTTTGGTTGTGTTTTTAATCAAAAAGCACTCCGCTCTCTAAATAAGTATACGCTGCCCATCCTCGTCATTCCCGCGCAGGCGGGAATCATCCGGCTTAACGTAAGCGTTTCAGAAAACCTCTGACTGATCCCCGCTTTCGCGGGGATGACACTCAATTGAATAGATACATCTAGGCAGCAGACGAACTTGGTTTGGACGACTTCCCAGCCGGCTTCTTTTTGAGCTTGGCGACATCCGGGAACAGCTTGTCGAACTCGGGGCCTTCGATGGTTTCTTCCTCAATCAGCTTGCTGGCCAACTCGTCAAGCTTTTTGCGTCGCTTCTTGACCAGAGCGGTGGCCCGGTTGTAGGCCGTATCAATCAGGCTCTTCACTTCGGAGTCGATCAGTGAGGCCACTCGGTCAGAGTAGTGCTTCTGTTCCGTCATTTCGCGCCCCAAAAAGACGAGCTCATCCTTTTCGCGATAGGCAATCGGACCAAGCTTGTCGCTCATACCGTAGTCGATCACCATCTGGCGAGCTAGTTCGGTCGCTTTCTGGATATCGTTCGAGGCCCCGGTGGTGGTTTGTTTGAAGACCTGCCGCTCGACAGCATTGCCGGCCAGCATGGCCGCCAGTTCATCCTCAAACTCCGGCTTGGAACGCAGATAGCGATCCTCGTCCGGCAGATACCAAGTATAGCCACCGGCCATGCCGCGCGAAACGATTGAGACTTTGTGAACTGGGTCACAGTGCTCAAGGTACGTCGCCACCAAGGCGTGACCAGCTTCGTGATAGGCGGTAATTTTCTTGTCCTTATCCGTCATCACCCGACTCTTCCGCTCCGGTCCCAACATGACTTTCTCAATCGCCGCGGTTAGTTCAGCTTGGCCAACCTTGCGCTTATTCTCACGCGCCGCCAAAATGGCCGCCTCGTTGAAGAGGTTCTTCAGGTCGGCCCCGGCGAATCCCGGCGTTTGGCGGGCAATCTTATTCAGATTCACGCCTTTAGCGAGCGGCTTTCCCTTGGAGTGCACTTCTAGGATGGCTTCGCGCTCCTTCACGTCCGGCCGGTCAATAATGACGCGGCGGTCGAAGCGGCCAGGACGGAGTAGCGCCGGGTCGAGCACGTCCGGACGGTTGGTGGCCGCCATCACAATCACCTTGTTGCCCTGCTCGAAACCGTCCATCTCGGTCAAAATCTGGTTCAACGTCTGTTCGCGCTCATCATGAGAACCACCCAGTCCAGCCCCGCGTTGGCGACCGACGGCGTCAATCTCATCAATAAAGATGATGCAGGGCGCGTTGCGTTTGGCTTTAGCGAACAGATCACGGACCCGGCTGGCACCAACCCCGACGAACATCTCCACAAACTCGGAACCAGAAATCGAGAAGAACGGGACGTCGGCTTCTCCGGCCACGGCTCGAGCCATCAAGGTCTTACCCGTTCCCGGCGGCCCGACCAGTAATACACCCTTCGGAATCTCGGCGCCGAGTTGAGCGAACTTGGCTGGGTACTTCAGAAACTCAACCACTTCGCGAAGCTCCTCTTTAGACTCTTGCGAGCCAGCCACGTCCGCAAACGTAATTTTTTTCTTATTCTCGGCGTTAAAGAGCCGCGCCTTACTGCGACCAAAGCTAAGCGCTTGATTATTACCAGACTGGGCTTGGCGGAGCATGAAGAACAGGAAGAACCCAATCAAGGCCAGCGGGATTAGGAAACCAGCCAGGTTAATCCAGACGGAATAATCCTTGGCACCCTTTTCATCAATCTCAATCTTAGCCAGTTGCTCGTCCGTAACTCCCAAATCTTTTAGATACTTCGGTAGTGACTCGCCCGTGTATTGCGATTCTTCCTTTTTACCGTCGGTAGTCGTAACCGTCACTTCGCGGCCGCTGGCCTCGATGGACTTTACCTGACCGCTCTTGGCCTGGTCGGCGACTTGGGTAATCGGAACTTCGTTCTTCTGTTGCTGGCCGACGCCGCTGGCCGAATAGACCAACGCCACGACCAGGACGGCGCCGATAAGGTAGAAAAAACTGCGAAGACTTCTGCTCATGCGAATCTAAGGATAACCCATACAGTATAGGGGCACGGATTCTGGCTGGCTACGGATTAACCTTGAGCAATACTTTTGAGTCCTCGCCTGCTGCAAACCGTCGGTCAGCTCGATACCCGCCGACCCAGACAATTGCCCGCGGACGTTTAGTGGTTGTGATGACTGGAACCCAAGCTCGTTCATCCCGCGGAATCTTGGCGTCCGTCAGTAAGTCTGAGACCAGCTTAGAGCCGCGCATGCCGGCTGGTTTGAATCGATCACCCGCTCGCGACGGCCGAACCCGCAAGGTTTTTCCGATTGCCTCCGCGTCTACCAAGATTGCCTGCGGGTTGGTTTTTAGTTCCCCGCTCTTCACCAGTTCGGCGGTGACGGTCAGCTCGCCAAACATGACGCGCCCTGGCACGGAAAGATTTACCGACTTCGGAGGCGTGGCCGCCTGACCAATCCGCAGGACAACTTCGTCGTACTGACGACGAGCAGTCAGTCCGCGCGGCAAATGGATGAGGCTGCCGGTCTGCAAGCTCAACAATTCATCCAAGTTTTCAAAGTGACGAAGGGTAAATCCGCGGACGTCGCCGACCAGCTCACGAACCGCTTCCCGCCACACTAAGTGCCGAACCGCCCGATCAAGCGTTAAGAGCTTCTTCCGGTCGAGATGCCGGGTAGTTCCGGTTACCCGGCCGCTAACCTGAGCCAGTTCCCGAGCCGCCAGCAGTTGAATCACCCCGTATTGATCGGAAAACACCCGCATCGACTGGCTAACCGTCTCCACTAATTGCGGATTAATTTTCTGCAGACTGGTGATGACCTGGCGTCGCACTCGGTTTCGAGCAAACTTCACGTCGCGGTTGGTGGCGTCACGTCGATACTTCAGTTTTTGCTTCCGAACATAGCGCGTTAGAGTTTTACGGGGGATATCGAGTAGTGGCCTGAGAATTTTTCCGTTGAGCAACTGCATGCCGGACAGTCCTTGCAGCCCAGAACCGCGTGCCAAGTGGAGAAAGAGTGTCTCAACCTGATCATCAGCTTGATGAGCCGTGACAATGAAGTCAGCCTGACGTTTCTTGCGGACTTGCTCCAGCCACTTGTACCGCGCTTCGCGAGCGCGCTCTTCCACGTTCGAGGCTTTCTTTACGTTGAGCTGTGCTTCCGTGTAGGGAAGACTGTGAGCCGCCGCCAGATTCCGAACAAACTCAGCATCTTTTACGCTCGCTCTCCGCAACCCGTGGTCGGCGTGGGCGACAATCAGCGTCAGCTCGAGTTCTTCTCGAACTTGCAGCAACACATCGAGTAAGGCGGCGGAATCCAATCCACCCGATACGGCTACTACTAACTTTGAGCCTTTAAACGGCCGCAGCGTTTCCCGAACATGATCGACCAACTCCATCACTCTCCTTTGAATTCCTGGGAGAACATTTTCCCGCGAACGCCGCCGTCCATACAGCCGACTCCGAGTTTGGTAAAGTCTGTCTTCAAGATATTTGCTTTGTGACCGGGACTATTCATCAAGCCGGACATGGCAATTTCCGTAGTCGGTGCGAAGGCCAAGTTTTCACCTGCTACTTGATAGGTAATACCAGCTTTCTCCATGCGGTCGAACGGATCGAGCCCTTCCGGGGTATTGTGCGAGAAGTAGCCGCGCACCAACATGTCGCGAGAATGCGCCCGGCCGACCGCTTTCAGTTGATCATCATTAGTGACGGGACCGAGTCCTACCTTGAGCCGTTCCTGATTGACCATCTGGAGCATGCGAGCTTCGTCCTTAGCGCAGACCTTCGGGTTTGGGTCGGTAAACCCGAGTTGGGTCGTTTCATTCGATCCAGTCTTGATAGTCTTAAACGCCAGCGTATCGCGAAGCGCTTGGCCAAACACATTATTGAATTGCTGTTGGAAGGCTGTGCCAGCTCCGAGAAACGCTTTGCCCAAATTAGAATCGACAAACGGAGTTTTAGCCGCGGCCGGGATTGGTGCCACCGCCACAATCGACAAGACGATGACAATAAAAATGATTCCCTTCATCAGCGAGGGAACTACTCCGGCAATTTGGTTAGTCGGATTTTCGGTCAGGTGCTCCGGTACTCGTTTCTGCAGTGCCTGCTTCCAAACCAACATCAAAATCAGTTCCAGTACGGTCCAGATGGCCATAAAGCCAATCAGGTCGGCAAAGCCTCGGGGAATATGGAAGGCTTTGAATAGGGCGTCACCAGCCGCCTTGTAGAGCAAGAACGCCATGGCCAAGCCAATCGCGAAAGCCAAGAGCTCCGCGAGTCCGGAAACGAATCCTCGTTTGTAACCGAGATAGCCGTAGAGCACCAGTACCAGCACAATCAGCACGTCGACAATAATCATGCTTCTAGTATATCTGCGTTGTTACGGCTGAACGGTCACATCCAGGTAGACGCCGTAATCCTCGAGCCAGCTGAACCCATCAGCCACCATTCGGAAGTACTCGCGATAGGTACCCGGATCAACGTTTCGTCCGTCGAGCACCACATAGAAACGTCCTTTTTGACCAGGCTCGATGGTGGCATCTCCGGTATCGAGTACACCGCTATTCACTTGGCCCGCGAACGTGCCGACTCGATTAGCGGTGAGCCAGTTGGCGGTATTGGTCGGTAACTGCCCACCGGAAAGACCGAATGCTGCAAATTGGCTTGTGCGGTCGTTGGGATGGTTCGGAGCTAGTCGGACGATCCCGTCGGATTTTCTCCATGAGTAGGTGCCCGTATTCCGGTAGTCGAAGTAGAGCGACCCGATACCGCCGTCAGACTTGTCGATAGTCGGGGCGACCGATTGGCCCGTGATGTTGGCATGGTAATTTTGCGGAATACTGAGTGGCCAATAAATCCCGAGGTCATTCATCCAGGTCTTACCTTCCGCTACGAGGTTGAAGTACTCGTTACCGACAAACGGGTGATTCGGGGCTTTGGCCGTGAAGCTGAAGCGAGCAGTCTCGCCAGGAGCAATAGTGTCGGTTGCCGTGACAGAGCCACCGCCTTCAACCCGACCGATGAACGAACTTGGCCGGCTACTGTTAATCCACGATGAGTGGTTAAGAGTTGAGGTACGATCACGCGGTCGATACGTGCCAAGCCGCACTGGATTGGCACCGTTACTCTTCCAATCAACATTGCCAGTATTCTTGGCGTCCAAAGTGAGCGTTTGGCTCTGTCCGGGTTCGGTCGGAACATTGTACGACTGGGTAATCCACTGATAGGTGTAGACGTCGCCGATTGAGGTCATTAACCAGTGGATACCGCCCGGACGGACGAA
Organism: Patescibacteria group bacterium; assembly: GCA_009694835.1. Classification (GTDB taxonomy): domain Bacteria; phylum Patescibacteriota; class SICC01; order SICC01; family SICC01; genus SICC01. The sequence goes on along the minus strand of SICC01000011.1, from coordinate 12,900 downwards.
CCAGGTGTAGCCCTCGGCTACCGGCTGGAAGTATTCCTTGAAGGTACCGTCCGGTACCCCAACGTTTCCAACCGTAAACTGCCAGCGAGCGGTCTCACCTGGGGCAATCGTGCTAGCAGCCTGAAGTGATCCACTGACCATCTTACCGGCGAACGTCCCGACCCGATTAGGGCTTTTCCAAGAGGAGTGACGGAAACCGCTCGGCCGATCATACGGGTTGGACGTGCCTAGTTTGACGCTGGTCGTCCAGGTGTCGGTCCCTTCGTTTTTGAGATCGAGATAGGCCGTCGTAGTTTGGCCCGGTCTCAAGCTCAGACTTCCCCCAGGAGACCCATTGACCCCCTCACCTTGGAATGAATAATCAAACTTCTTCCATTTGATTAGTCCGTCCAAATAGTTTCCAGCCAATGCTCGAATAGTGCCAAGATTGGCGTATAAGTTATTTCCTGGACAATTGGTTGAGCCCGCATCACGGTGCCCGATGGTCCGGTTATTCGGATTCCATGTGTACGGCAAGGCTTTCCAGGCAATGATCCTGGCAACACCATCGAGCATCGAGTAATTTACCCCCTGGTTCGTGAAGTTCCCGAGTGTCGCAACCCCGACTGAGTGATAATTGTGGCCATTCAGCGTATGTCCCCCGACCGCATCCTGATTGGTCACGGTGGCGTGATTCTGATCGTAGTACCGCCCCTGATAAATGTTTCCATTTACATCAACCAGATAATTATAGCCGATATCACCCCAGTCGTTGGCGTTGGCGTGCTGATACCAGATAGCCCGAATGGCGGCCGCGGAATCGTTGGGGTTTGCGGTAGCGGCGGTGTGATGAACGATGGCTTCGTCCGGTACCCGGTATTCCGGTCCCCAGCGAGGCGAATCGCCTGCCTCCGGACAGCCCCACTCCCATCGGGAGTAGATTCGCGGTCCTTCGGCTCTGGCTTTGGCGGTTTTTCCAAAGAGCCTGGCAATCGGATTCACCTTAGTCGGATTCGGACCTCGAGTGGAATCAATTAATGAAATACGCGGATTCTTGACCGTCGGTGATGTACCGGTGGCATCCGCCGCGACCCTAAACCGATACTGCACTTCTTTGGCTTTATCGGTCAGAAGCATGCCGGTATGGACTTTGTTCGATTGAGCTGTGTCCTTCTGATCCTCTCCATCGCCGATATCAACCCAATTGGACCACTTGGAACCATTGTTCGCTCTAATCTCAACCGTGACCGAGCCGGCATCACCCTCCTGTTCCCAAATGATGCCTACTCCATTCGTATCGGGAGACTTCGTCCGGCGGGCAGCGGATTCGTAGGTCAGGGCAGAAGCCGTCTTCAGTTCCTCAATCGTCCCGTTATTAGTTCCGACCGAAACTTTTCCTTTTGAGAAGTTTTCAATACCCGGCTGCTCCGTGCGGATATCCGTCTTCGGCTGACGAAACAATATCCACAATCCGAACATCACACCAACAACCAATAAAAGTGAAAGCGGCCAAATCAGAAACCGGCGATGTATGTGGATGTTCATCGAAACGAGGACAGTATACGTGCTGAGTAATTATCTGTCAGATACCTTAAAAGGGCTACTGCTGAAGACGTTTTTATGAACGTTTTGTGACTAGACTTAGGTTGGGGTTTTCATACGGCCTCGATTCGGAACTCCGTTTCGAATCGGCCTTAAGTCTGGTACGTTTCGGATTTTCCGACCCTTGGGTTGGAAAATCTTATTAAAAAGTGTGGCAGTGGCAGGATTCGAACCTGCGACCAACAGCTTATGAGTCTGCTGCTCTACCACTGAGCTACACTGCCATGCCCCCAGCTTACAGTGACGGCACATATGCAAAAAGCCAGCCTTAGTACTAATTTAATGATTGACGTTTAACTCAATCGCGCTAGCCTATCGACGCCGAGCTCGATGGAGCCATCGTTAATCATTTTCCAGAACATAATCGACACTCCATCAACCGGAACGTGTTCAAATTGTGAAGAAACCTCGTCAACTAAATCTCGAGGATATGCGGCTCCCTCTTTCTTGATTTGCTGAGTAATTACTTCCTCGATCGGACCCATTTCCTCTCTAATAATCGCGAACTGCTCAGTAGCACGATTCGCCATATGCTCAGCAGGAGAAGTTTCATGCTCACTCATATTTACAGCCTACACCAACCGAAAAATTACATAGGCGTGAATATTCGCGGGGAAGCGGTGCAAGCTCCCGATCATTTACCGACCGAAAGGGGTGCGCAGCGCAGCGAGCACGCTTTCGGTCGGAACGAGGAAGGATGTCGGGCGAAAGCCGAAGCAGTCTGATTGCAAAATCGGACTGCAAAGGCTGCAGCCCGATCCTGACGGTGTAGCGGGGGTGGGATTCGACCTTACTCCCCCGGATCAAGCCCGGGGTCGTAACCCTGCGCTCGGCTTCGCCGTGCTCGGGCTGACGAGCCTGGGAATGCCACTGGCATTCCCGTTCGAATCTTGCACCGCCGCCAGTATTCGTAAAACGGCACCCGCCGTTGGCGGATACCGTTTTCCGAGTAGCGGGGGTGGGATTCGAACCCACGACCTCGTGGTTATGAGCCACGCGAGCTGCCACTGCTCCACCCCGCATCGTGAACGACCAGCCATCGTTTCCAGGCCGGACGAGTACTCAGTATAGGAACCAGGCAGGAAGACCGTCAACCGCCGAGCAGTTCTCGGACAGCCTGTTCCGGGTTCTGATCATGCATCAGGGCACTACCGACAAGCACGGCGTCAAATTTGGCTTCATTGTAATCCGCAACCTGATTGGCAGATTCAAGTCCGGAAGCCCCGATTACTAGCTGCTCACGAGGAACCAGGGACTTCAAATTCAAAGCCCGTCTCTCGTCCATCCCTCCGTTTTTCAGATTACGGTTGTTGATGGCGATAATCTCTGCATTAGCAACCAGCGCCCGGTAAATCTCCTGCTCACTGGTCACTTCAAAAACCAGATTGAGTCCGAGTTTCCTACCTTGGACATTCAGTTCTCGAAGCGGTAGACGGTCTGGCGTTTTCTGGAGTCGTTCGATAATTTGCTCTGGCGGCGAACCGACCACTAATAATGCCGCGTCGGCTCCAGCTTCGCGGACGGCCTCTAACTCCCTGACCGTACAGAAATAGCCCTTAGCAAGAATAGGTAACTCACTAGTCGCCCTGGCCTGGCGGATATCGTCGACCGAACCTCCCCAGGCTTCGTCAGCCAGAAGTGAAAGCGCCGCCGCCCCGCCGGCTTCATACGCCCACACGGTTTCGGCTACTGGATAATCACTCGAGACAATCCAACCGTCATGCGGTGACTTTCGTTTGAATTCAGCTATCAGTGAGACGGGCTGCCCGGCGATGGCCTCAATGAATCGTCCTGACTCCACCCGGCGGTCGGGATCGAGTTCTGATTCAAAATCACGTTCAAACATAATGAGCCATCATAGTAGTTAGGCCAACGTGGCCAACGCCCCGACCAGAGCCGCGCTTTCCCTGTGACTCGTAACCCGAAGCGTTGGTGCCGGAACCATCTTGAGGTTTTTTCGGAGCAGCCGCTCAACTATCTGAACTCGCTTCCGTTGGTTCAAGGCGACTCCACCTGCAAATACGACCGATTCAGTTGGCCTAGAGATGACCAGGTTATAGAGGCCTTGGGCCATCGACTCGCAGACTTCCTGCCACTCGCGCTCAGACAAGTCAGCGGCCGGTTTGCCGTACCGCCGCTCGATACCCGCTCCGCCCGCAAACGATTCCAGACAGCCGGATTGTCCACAGCCGTCGGGCTTTTGGGTATCATGCGGATCAAGAATTTGATGGCCGAGTTCACCAGCGGTCACGACCGGCTGTCGATCCATATAGGTAACCAGACTGCCACCGACACCGGTTCCCCAGATAATGTGCCAGAACGCGGTGCGCTCTTTTCGCAGTAAGGCTTCACCGAGCGCTGAGGCTTCAGCGTCATTAATTAACTGAACCGGACACTTCAGTTGTTTCCGCACATCAGCGGCCAGCGGCTTGCCCACCCAATCAGTCAGGTTACCGGAGGCGAGGATCTTTTTTCTATCAGTACTAACCGCCCCAGCCACCGCAATCGCTACACCCGCCAGTGTTCGGCCCGCAATCAATTCAGTAATAGTTTCGGTCAATCGTTTGAGATCGGTTCGGTACTTCCGAGAAATTTTAAACACCTGATGAGATAGTGGTTTAGTTGCCGAGGTACTCGAAAATATCCCGACCCGCGCATGCGTCGCACCAATATCAACCGCTACAAAGACCGCTGATCGAGTCGAGGTCATCTAGCCGGTCCGTTTATTGAAAAAGAAATTCCACCATTGTCGCGGGTTCGAGTCCGGAGTTTCCGGCTGCGTCTCTGGGCCCGGCGTCAGCGCGCTCGAAACATCTTCGCCTTCCGGAACAGGGACTACCACCAGCTTCTCGCCCGGCTTCTGGAAGTTCAGCCGAGCCCGGGCTTCCTTTTCTTTATACGAATCAGTTCGGTAATAGGCGAGGAGATTCTCCAATTCCAGATTGTGCTGCTTGAGTTGGTCGACTTCACTCGAAAGCTGACCGCTATCCTCATGGACCCGGAAGTTCTCGTAGACCAGCTTTCCCGATCCAACCAATAGGTACCCAAAGATAATCAGCCCGAACGCCCACGAGGCGCGTCGCTTCAGCCAGTCAGTTCCAGGGGTTTGGTCAGCCATGATTTTTTCGTTTTGGTGCATCATCAGATTACACTAAGGGTGCCTCACGGGCCCGTAGCTCAGCGGTTAGAGCACCCGGCTCATAACCGGGCGGTCCTTGGTTCAAATCCAAGCGGGCCCACACTTTTTACAACATTTTTGAGCCAAGGCTCAAAAATGCACACGTTTAAGAGCTAGCATCGTTTCGCAAATAAATTGCGAAACTAGGTTCGTATGAAAGCCGCGGGCCGAAACTTGGAAACGCGAACTACTTCTTCACGCGCTCAGTCGCTTCGGACTGAAAGACGATCGTTACGATTACGGCTGAAGCAGCTGAGGTAATCAGGATGCCCCAGGTGAGCGAGGCTGAGCTGATATCGGCATGGGTGGCACCCGTCACCAAGTAGCCACCAGCCAGCGCACCAACCACACCAATGGCGATATTTCCGAACATCCCGCCCATCAGCCGTTTGGATGAAAACAAATAGACTAGCAGTCCGGCGATAGCCCCAAGCACAATCCAACTAATCACCAAGTTCGGCACTATTTCACGCTCTCAGCTTCGATGAAGGCCTTCTCGTCGCGTAGCTTGGCCGTCAGCGTCGAGTCATTGTCCGGCCAGCCCGTCTCGTTCTTCCACTGTGCCAGCTGATCTTTCAGCTGCTCCACCGTGCCCTTAACCGTAGCGGTACCGGTCGGAATCTTGTCCTTGGTGTGCACCCAAAGGAAGGTCCCGTCCGTATCAACCAAGATGAACCCAACGCCCTGGTGCGGACTTTGAACCTTTCCGCTGACCTCAACCGTCTTCCCAATGTAGTCGCTAACGTTCTTGTTGATTTGAGTAATGGTGACACTTCCCGGCAATGGCGACTCGGATGAGGACGGCTTTGGTGACGGCGTTGCCAGCTTGGTCTCAATCGCTCCCAGCCGGTCATTGATCTGATTCAAGTCGCCCTTAGTAACGGTCTGTCCGCGCACCAACGTCGACAGCAAGAGCGCGGCCACCGCACCAACAACAATCCCGATGAGCAGAACATTTCGGGTCTGAGTTGAACGAGATGGTGTCGGGTTGAGTACCATATCACCGCTACTATACCCATCCCCTTGTCACTTGGAAACCTATAAACCTGGATTTTCGGACAAGGGGCTGGGGAAATCTAGGCGCGACCGTACGCCAATTGTGGGACGACTAGGCAGGAGTTAGGCAGGGCAGCGTGGCCACCTTCCGGCACACATCATTTCCACATTTTGGGGAAAAGCCTGTATTGACCCCCTACCAGTAGTTGGTAGGCTAAGGCCAATTAAGGCGAGGGCCCCGCGTATGGAGATAAGCTCCGTCACGTTTTTTCCCCGGCACACCCGCATTACGGTGCGGTTCCGCCACCACCTCTACTCGTCCCACCTGCCGGGGCTCGCCGGTCACCTCCTCACTATGCTCCCTTCGCTTCGGGAGCATTTTTGTATGAACCGCCGCGGCCTCTCATTCGAAGAAGAACTGAAGGAAACCGAGATGGGTCACGTCTTTGAGCACGTCGCTTTAGCCGTCTTAGCCCTTCGCGGCATCACCACTCGCGGTCAGACCACCTGGAACTGGCAACGCGATCCAATCGGGATGTTTCAGGTCACCATCGGAACCGGTAAGAAGTTGCTGGTCAAAGAAGCCTTGGTAATCTCTCAGGCCATCATCACCAACGCCCTGTTTGGTCCGGTCCTGCGTTTCCGGCTGCCGACTGCCCCGCTGACCACCAAGGAGCCAGAGCTGCCCGTCTACCGCTACACCCCGGTCGGCCAATCTGCGCCGCTCCTGTTCGCGGCTGAAGCTCGTGAAGCAGTCACCACGAAACCGACCCGCTAAGCAGCGGGTCGGAAGATAATTTCAGGGACTTCAGTGGGCCAAACCCCTTGCTAGTCAGGTGGGTGTGCGCCTGGCTGATCCACGGATCAGTCAGAGTCGTACTCCCGATTGGGCAATAATTAGTGGAGTTGCTCTCCTGAAGTCCAGATTGTGAATGGGACCGTATCAGCGATCCAGCTTCACTGTATGACGGCCAGGGAACCGATACTACTGGAAGGTTCACCAAACTTTAGGAAGCCGTCATGCGGCTCCCATTGGGAGTTCTTCCTAAATTACGCCGGCCTAGGCTGCTTTGCCACGCCGACCAGCTTTGCCGCCAAGCCTGCCGATGCGGGCAAAGTAATCTTTGCCTCGTTTGGCCGTGACTTTTCCACCGGCCTTGCCGATCATTGCCATGTCATGACCTTGAGCGGTCTTCTTGCCGCCCTTGCTGGCAACCTCGCGTACGCGCGATGCCGTCATTGAGGCGAAGCCTCGTCGTGATTTAGCCATGTCCACCTCCTTTGGTTTCCGTTAGCAAGTATGCAGTTTACCACTGCTGTGCAGTACGTCCACTTTAGTAAGCGAGCAGACGCTATGCATTAGACATTATTCTAAACATCAATCGAGTGCCTGGTCGAATTTTGTTTAATTATTGATTGCTTACTGGTTTTCGTCATCCTGAGCGAAGTCCCGATGAAATCGGGACGAAGTCGAAGGACCTTGCCTAGGGTTTTAAACCGTGACTAGGTTCTTCGCTGTGCTCAGAATGACGAACGGGGTTTTATTCTAAATCAAGGAGGGTCAGTGCCATTTTCAATTGGACAGCGTCTTCGAACTCTTCTGGATCCAGCTTGGTCAGCGTTTTGATTTTGCCAAGCCGATAGATCAGCGTGTTGCGATGGATATGAAGTGCTTTGGCGGCTTGGGTCAGGGTGAGGTTGGCTTCGAAGTACGCTCGGAGCGTTTTCAAGAGGTCTGGTTCCTTCAACAACGGTGCCAGTAATCGTTTGGCCAGATGAACTTGCCGATCCACGCCGACTTCTCCGAACACCACATAGAGTCCCAGGTCATCAACCAAATACGCACCGCCCGGTTTTTTTAGCTTCAGACCAAGCCGCAGAGCCGTCTCCGCTTCCTTGAAGGAGGTGACCAAGCCTTCTGTCCCGAGGTAGCGGTTACCAACGCCAGCCGTCAGACCGCCGCCGATGTTGCGAAACATCTGGCTGCTCTTTTGGATGAAGAGTTTTAGCGTCTCTTCGCCGCGAGCCGCATCTTTTAACAGCAAGAACTGATCGTGACCGAAATACGTAATCAGATTATCACTCGAGGTTGAAAAGACAGCTTTGACCTCGCGAGCCAGTTTATCCTTGAATCGCATAATCGGAATCGACTTGTCACCGGCCTGAGATAGCTGTTTAGAAAAGTCAGGAACGTTTAGAACCACTGCGAACCGCGGCTTGGTTAGGTCCGTTCCGAGTAATCCAATTTCTGTCACCAAGGCGTCTCGCTCGGTGCCAGACAGACTGTGAAAGAATCGCCAGAGCAATTGGTCGATGTTGTCGACCGCTCCATGATCACTGTCTCGGTTGATGAGCAACTCTACGAGACTTCGAGTAACCGGAATGACTTCCTTCACGGCTTTCCGCTCCGCGTGGATAATCAGCACCGCAGAGGGTTCATCTTCATGCATAATCCGGAACCCAACCGCTTGCCCGTCATCCAAGTCGACGAGGCCTTCATCCTTCAGCGCCCCAGAGGCGTCTTTAATCCGCTGGCCGGCCAGGTTGGGATTGTAGGAAGCCACCACCACTCCCTTAGGGTCAGCCAGGCTAACGTCGCGACCTAACAAACTCATCACCTGAGTGACAATCGTCCGCGAGAACTGCGGGGAGAGGTCGAGGGTTGGCTGAGCCATGGGAACCCATTGTACCGGCGCTGGCAGAACCCCGCATACGCCCTTAAACGCCTTTGTGAGAACCGTTATTGACGAAGTCGAATGATGCGCCCATCATAGGCAGATATGTTTACTGGGAGGGACGTGTGAGTCAACACATTCTATTGATTGAGGATGATCCGATGCTGACCGAGCTGTATCAGACCAAGCTCGAGATGGACGGGTTCGACGTCACCGTGGCGACGGACGGTGAAGATGGACTAGCCCAAGCGAAAAAACTCAAACCAGACCTGATTTTACTCGACATCATGCTGCCGAAACTGAATGGCTTCGATGTCCTGAAGTCGGTAAAACAGTTTCAACCGACCGCGACGATTCCGGTCATCGTACTGACCAACCTCGGCGGCGAGAAGGCTGACAGTGATAAGAAGCTGGCCCTCAGTCTCGGTGCTAGTGAATTCTTAGTGAAAACCTTCCATTTACCGGACGACATTGTGGGCAAAATTAAGTCTGCCCTCGGAACCCGTCCGGCCAAAAAGACCGTTAGTAGATAAGCTGAGCCAGTCCACCAGTTATCCACAGCCACCGATAACACCTGCGGTTATGGCCTTTTTCAGGCCTGATTGACACTACCTGCCGCCGATTGCATACTGTTGTCCCAACCGCTTCAGGAACCAAAAGAACACATCGGTTGGTTTTTTTGTATCAGCCAGAACCATGAAAACAGTCTACGTACAGCATCTACTCAAAGTTCTCCTTGAAGAGTACGAGGATATTGATTACATGTTGGATACCCTGCAATCCGAAAAGCCGTCCTCCAAAGAAGCCGCTCGTATCCGCCGGCTCTTGAACGAGCTCGGCCAACAGAACAAGAAGCTACAGACTCGCTTCGACGCGTAATCTAATCTCCAATCACCATCGCCGCCTGAGAGGCGGTTTTTTGTTGACAGCTAAAGCGTATATTGCTACGCTACTCGGCTTTCCCACCTATGGGAAGGCTGCCGTAACGAGCGATTAGGACTTGCCCCCTTGGTCCGGTCGCTCGTTGCGTTTGTGGGTGCGTTTTTTGTGTATAGTCAAAGCGTGCAACGACTCACCCGACTTCTCCTGATTAGTTTGTTCGCCTTAGTACTATTACCAAGTCCGACCGCAGCGGCCGATTTTCAAACGGGAGAAACTATCACCCCGGTCCAAACTGGCCAGACGTTGGATGATGATCTCTACGTCGCCGGCCAAACGGTGACCATTAGCGGCACGGTTAATGGCGATGTAATCGCAGCTGGTTCGAAAGTTATCATCACTGGCACGGTCACTGGTTCCGTCTGGGCCGCCGGATCTGACGTCACCATTTCTGGAACGGTAAATAATTCGGTGCGCGCCGCGGGATCGAACGTCACCGTCACCGGCAAGGTCGACCGCGACGTCTTGGCCGCTGGCAGTAACGTAAACATCGCTTCCGGTTCTACCGTTGGCCGCGACGTAGTCACCGGTGGAAACGACGTCACCATTAACGGCTCGGTTGGGCGCAACGTTAAAGTCGGCGGGCAGAACGTTACGATTGGCGGTCCGGTGGCAGGGTCAGTAAACGCCACGGTTCAATCACTCAAACTGGCGGCCGGAGCCAAGATCGGCGGCACCATCAACTACAACAGCCCCAAAGAGCTCTCAAAAGATCCAGCCGCCCAAGTAATCGGCGCCGTTACCTTTAATAAAGTCTCCGAGCAAAAGGGCGGCGGTGAATCGTTCCCATCACGGCTGGCTGGCCAGTTCTACTGGTTCTTGGCCTCCGTCCTGCTGATGCTCGGCATTCTGCTCTACGCCCGACGGGCCGCCGTCAAAGCCAGTGACCTCATCCTTAAACGTCCCCTCGCGGCCGGATTGACCGGACTGGGCTTCCTCATCCTGACGCCGCTCGTAATGTTCGTCTTCCTGATTCTGATTGTCGGTATTCCGCTTAGTCTGATAACGCTGTTGGGATACATCTTAGTAATCTACTCCGCCAAGATCTTTGTCTCACTAACCATTGGTCACGCCGTCCTACGCCAGAAGCAAGACAAGTTCTGGTTCACCTTCGGGACCGGTATCCTCGGCTTGGCCTTGTTCTATATCCTCGCCACGCTTCCGTTCGTTGGCATGCTGGTAACATTCCTGACCGTCATCTTCGGTGCAGGGGCTCAGTTACTACTCTTCCGAGAAGTATACGAAACGAACAAGAAGAAATACGGCGTCTAGTTAGATCAAATGCCCGTAGAGGGTAATCAGACCGTTCGGGTGACGGATCATGACGTAGTGACCGAAGCCAGATCCGTCGTTGCGGATGTCGCGGATAATCGTTCCGTCGGCGGCGGCGCGAACTGGCTGGCCGCAGCCTTGAACAAAGTCGATCCCGTTATGGATGTTCCCGCCGTAAACACCGCGTTTGGCCCAATCGGTCCAGCCATAGCTCTGTACCCGAGAGCCGTCCGGGTGACGCAGCGCGCTCCAGAACGCTTCGGGATTCTGCCAACGCCCGTCCTTAATGGCCGAGAAGTGGGTGTGGCAGCCGGTCGAAAATCCGGTGGAGCCTTCGAATCCGATCACATCATTCTGTTTGACCTGAGCGCCGTTCGTGAAGACGCCCCAGATTGCACCGCCGCCAGCTTCCGAGAGCAACTTATCCTCAGCGTCCTTGGCGGCCGTGATGCGCTTGGCCAAGTAGCTGGCCTCATTGTCTTTATTGGCTAACAGTTCGGCTTGCTCGGCCTTTTGACTGACCATACCGCTTTCCAACTGAGCCAGCTGGGCTGACATCAAATCGAGTTCTTGTTTGCGATCGTCGTACGCCGTCTTCCGTTCCTTCACAGCATCCGCAGCCTCTTTGGCGTCTTTGGATAACGTATCGATTTTCTCTTCAATAACCGCCTCGTACTTTTCACGAGTCAGGGCTTGGCTGACCGACCCGCTCGCCAACAGTTCCATAGCTCCCTGCGGCTTCTGTTTGTAGTCGATGGTAACGGCATCTTTCAACGCATCTTCTTTTTGATGTTGAACATCCGTCTTCCGCTTCAAATCTTCGACAATCTTCTGTAGACCTTGGTTCAATCGGTTCCGTTCAGCGGTAATCTCAATGCGTTTGGCGTCAGCGGCCTTGGTTTGCTTATCCAGTAATTCCAAACGGTCGGTAATCGACATCAGTTGGCCCTCTAGCTGTTCGAGGTGGCCCTGGTCAGCCGCAATATCCGTACTCATTGGTACGGGTGAGCTGGAAACCTTTGGAGATGGCTTGGGTGAGGCCGCGGATGCGAACGGCACCGCCAACGATGCGGCCGAGAATACGACAGCGAAGGAAACCGCGAGAGTGTGGCGGGAGATTTTCACGAAATATGTTTTTGTTTACCAATTTCCGGTGGAGCGGAAATTAAACCATCAAAACATATTTACGCTTGATTGTCAAGAGTAGTAGGGCGAACTAGATTTGTAATATCCGCTCCGCCACCCGCCGTCCATCTTGAATCGCTTTCGCTAACCGGTCCGATCCGTAGAGTGTTCCGCCTGCTACGAAGACGTTCGGGTGATTCGTGCTGCCGTCCGGGTTCACGGTGAGGCCAAGCTTGGTGATGAACGCGGAATCCTTCTCCTGACCGATGGCGATGATGACGGAGTCTCCTTCCATCGATGAATCATCTTGAAACGAGATAGCCAGTCCCGGTTTTCCAGCATCGATTCGCACCGGCTGCAGGTCACCACGAAAACGAACCTTAGATTTTTTTGCCCGCTCGATCTCATGCGGCAAGGCGATTGGTTCCTGCTCACGAAAGGCAATCGTCACATCTGTCGCTCCAGACTTCACGGCGCTAACCGCCACATCTACGGCCGTGTCGCCGCCGCCAATCACGATGACGGTCTGGCCACTATCCATCGGTTGATTCGTCTTGGAAGCGCGCAAGTAATCCAACGCCTGGTGCACGCCCTGTAAACGTTCTCCAGGAATATTCAGCTGTCGGGGAACGGGAGCGCCGGTGGAGAGCAGCACGGCGTCGTAGTCGCGTTCCAAATCAGCTAAGGAAATGTCTTTACCTAAACTCACTCCAAATTTGAAGACGACGCCAAGTTTCTGGAGGGCTTCCGTATCCCGTTTGGGAACGCTGGCTGGCATGCGGAAGTCGGGAAAGCCGTAACGCATCAGTCCGCCGCCCTCAGCTTCTTTCTCGAACACGGTGACCGTGGCGCCGTTCTCAACCAACGTTCGAGCGGCGGCTCGGCCCGTCGGACCCGCCCCAATGACCGCGACTTTCTTCATGAGCTACTTGTTATGCACGACGCCGCGTCGGCGAGTCATACCTTCGAGCGCGTAGCGAATGCCCTGGTAGCCCAAGCCGGAATCTTTCCAGGCCGTGAAGAGGAAGTTGTCGGGTCCGCGTTGGTCTGGGCCGTTGATATGTACGCCGCCGACTTCTAATTGCGCGGCAATGGCTTCGGCTTTCTTGATATCTTTGGTGAAGACAGATGCTT